>NZ_JCBCUZ010000069.1:0-2010 GCF_059862735.1 Pseudomonas sp. MF06569
GTTGCCAGCTTGTCGGTACTGGCGGGCATGACCGACGCCATCGGCTTTCTGGCCACCGGTGATTTTGTTTCATTCATGAGCGGCAACACCACGCGCCTGGCGGTCGCCATAGGCGAGGGCGACGTGAGTCTGGTGGTGCGTCTGTTGTTTGCGGTGCTGGCGTTTATTGTCGGCAACGCCCTCGGGGTGTTGCTGGCGCGCTGGGGCGGGCGACGTGCGTTGCCGTTGATGCTGGTGATCGCAGGCTTGTTGTGTACCGCGGCGTTGCTGCCGTTTGCCACGCAAGTGCCGGCGTTGCTGGCGGCCATTGTGGCGATGGGCATGCTCAATGCGGCGGTGGAGCAGGTTAACGGGCTACCGGTGGGGCTGACCTATGTGACCGGGGCGTTATCGCGTTTTGGCCGGGGGGTGGGCCGCTGGCTGCTGGGCGAGCGACGCAGCGGCTGGCGAGTGCAGCTGGTGCCCTGGACCGGGATGCTGTTGGGGGCGGTACTGGGGGCGCTGCTGGAAACACGGTTCGGGCTCAAGGCGATGCTGTTCAGTGCCGGTTTTGCCGCCGTGCTCGGGCTGCTGTCGTTGAGAATCCCGCGCCGCTGGCAACGCGATTACATGCCACGCTAAACGCCCGTTTTTCTTCGCTCACGCTGCGCGTAAACTGGCCCGGCGCATCAGGGGATGTTCTCGATCAGTTTGTGCGGCGCGCAAACTGATCGAGAACGCCCCCTGGCATGCCCAACCCGCCAACAGGAGTCGTTGTGTCCAAGTCAGTCGATGACAATTCATCCCTTGAGTCATTCTCCATTGAGAGTCCTGCGCCGCTGTACGCGCGCGTCAAACAGGCCATTGCGCAAAAAATCCGTTCGGGCGCCTGGCTGCCCAACTCCAAGCTGCCCTCCGAGAGTGAGTTGCTTACCCTGTTGGGCGTGAGTCGCATGACGATCAATCGCGCACTGCGTGAGCTGACCATCGAAGGGCTGCTGGTGCGCATGCAAGGGGTGGGGACATTTGTTGCAGTGCCCAAAGGCAATGCGGCGTTGTTCGAGATTCATAACATTGCCCAGGAAATCGCCGACCGTGGCCACGTGCACCGCTGTGAAGTGATCGTGCTCGAAGAAGTCCCGGCCAAGGTCACGCCTGTGCTGCCATTTGCACTGGACGGTATCAAGCGGTTCTTCCATTCGGTGATGGTGCATTACGAAAACGATGTACCGGTGCAGATTGAAGAGCGCTACGTGAATGCCGAGATCGCACCTGAGTACCTGCAGCAGGATTTCACCCGTACCACGGCCTATGCCTACCTGATGAACCTCGCGCCATTGACCGGCGGTGAGCATGTGGTAGAGGCCATTCATGCCAAATCTGCAGAGTGTCGCCTGCTGCACGTCAAGCGAAACGAGCCTTGCCTGCTCATTCGCCGCCGCACGTGGGCGGCTCAAGGGATGGTGGGGTGTGCCCGCCTGGTGTACCCGGGCACGCGCTATCGCCTGCAAGGCCAGTGCGGCAACTGAGGGGTCGCTGATAGCGGGTAACGATGTGTTACTCGCGTTACTTTTGGTGCATTTTTGTTACCTTCCCGCCTGTTGATGCACAAAGTTGCGGCAACTTGATGCAGCTTTTTCGTGCGACATATTCTTTTCGCAAAAATTGAAAATTTTTTAACTATCTGATTTGTAACATTTTTCCATAGGAAAAACAGGCCGTTGGCGCATTGCCGTTTATGTGTTGGCCCTTCGCTTGCATTCACTTGTACATACAGGCTGGTATAAGTGCGCACCTGCCGCACTGCACCGTATGACGTTGATGCTTTTTTATGAAGGACTGCCCATGACAACTGCCCATGACCGTCACCGTGAAGGTGAAATCCGCGCCGCCCGTGGCACCCGGCTCACTGCTAAAAGCTGGATGACCGAAGCGCCGCTGCGGATGTTGATGAACAACCTCGACCCGCAAGTGGCCGAGAACCCGACCGAGCTGGTGGTGTATGGCGGTATTGGCCGGGCAGCGCGTAAC
>NZ_JCBCUZ010000007.1:0-194793 GCF_059862735.1 Pseudomonas sp. MF06569
AGCGCTTCGATTTCAAATGCCCGATCGAAGTCATGGGAGAGGTGATGCAGGAAGCCTTGGCTATGCGGCATGATGCTCCGGCTTCAATTCAATAACCGTGTTGCACTCAGCTCCTGCAACCGCCCTGGTATAATACTGGCTTTGCAAAAAAATGGAGTAATTGCACATGTCATTTTCGCTATCCCGAATTTTCATCGCCCCAATCCTTTGTATGGCTACCGCTAATATTTTCGCTAACCCTTTACAGGTTGCCAGCACCCTCAACAAGGGTAACGACGTCTGGGAGTTCTATAAGGCAGCTGTTGCAAATCCGGTGCAAATAACTTTTCTGTCAAATGATATAGAAAGTATGTTTCGAGATAGCTCTACACGCTACCAAGAGCTAAATAATAAATTTGCAGAGAGTGTTAACTGGTTCAAAAATGGCACTATGGGTGCGGACTATATAACTCTTCAGTCAGAAAAGTCGCCAGATTACGAATACGGATACTATTCAATTACTTTAAAAAAATTAGATTTCAAGCAGTGCCAAATACTCGCAAACTATCCGCCCTTCAAGGGTAGGTTTGAGCATGTCGAGATTAATGACGCTAAAGAGGGTGGCGCAGCAGCATGTAAATCTAAGTGGTTTACCTCGGATAATAATTCTATAAAGTTTGTCAGCTATTGAATTAGTTCCGCTGCGGCTGGACGATATTCGATGATTCTAATATTCAGGGCTTCCTTTTAAAGGCAGTTGTCCTCTTGTTTGAATGAAACGGGAGCCAGCCCCTGCACTAATGCCGCTTCTGACCAAAGAGGCCTTCCCTAAAGGGGCCAAATTCGATCACCCCTTTAGCAACGGGCAGCAACCTGTCAAACGTAGCGCCTACGGAGCCAGGTGGGGTCAAGAATAGCTCATGTTTCTAAGGTTAAACTGTCACTGCTTCTGGCCGATAGTAGCCTGTTGAGAAGGACTGCTTCCGGCCAAAAATAGCTTTTAGATCACCACTGTCAGACACCATATTCCCAATCGCCAGAAACAGAAAGGCCCGGCGAGCCGGGCTTTCTTAAAATTAGAGTTGCTTATTCAGCAGTTTTCAGCTTGATCACATCGCCGGAGACGGTAGTGGTGTAGCCGTTCAGGACCCAGGCCCAGAACCACTTTTCCTGCACTTGAGTATTGATCAGCGCATCGCCACCCTTGCTCTGGATTGCAGAGGTTTGCGCGCGAACAAAACGGTTGTTCTGACCAATCGGAATAAGACCGAAAAGCATCAGGCCCGTAGCGCTTGCCTCACTGTGGCCAACGACGGTGTACTGGTTGCTGTCGTATTGATGACTCTTCATAGCAGTGCCGGTGCAACCCGCAAGGACCAAACCACATACAGCAGAAGCAAGGATTTTACTAAAGATCTTCACGGTGTTACTCCATGGAATAGAGCCCGAATCCAATTATCGGGCGGCGACACTGTACCCGAAGGGGGCGTACTTTCGACACCTATGACCCACCCTTTTGTTATCGCTGACATTCATCTATCGAAATAATCCAATGCACAATACGAGCTAACGATTCATTGCCGCGCCTAGTAGCGTTCATTCAAAAGGGGTAAGTCAGGGCACAGGTAAAGATCTGGCGGGTAATCGGAGTTTTCGAAGAAATTAATTCTGCAATACGTTTTTGCCTTTAATCCTTCTCTTTGTAAGTTGCCTCAGACAGCCGTTACCCTAGGTGTAGCCCGCTGTCGTTGGCAAGCAGTACCCTACCCCACAAATCGCGCGCTGCATTGATCGCACGGATCTCCGGTACTCTACCGCTGATTATTGGTAATACAAACACTCAAAGGATGAACTCATGAACAGGACGCTCTGTGTCGCATTGAGCCTTACGATTTTTGCTTCATCATTAACCGCGTGCTCCACACCTTCGAACAAGGCGTAAATCAGCGGACCGCTCGTCTATGGCTATACCTTGTATAAGCCGCTCTCCAGCGAAGAACTCAACGCGCTCACCAAAACTGGCTACGAGACATTCCAGGGAGCCAGGGTATTTCAACGCGATGATGGGTATGGCGGTGAAATCAACGTTTACCTGGATAGCCTAAATCGCCCCAGCGTGATCAACAAGGATAGCCACGTATTCACCAGCGAGGACGAATGTGAATCCGACCTCAAGGCGCAGATGAAGAACCTGCAACAAGACATCGACAGCTTTAACAGCACAATCGACCAGTTGGTAAGAGAAGGTGACAAAGCGAGAGGACGCTATGTCAGCGTCAGTCAACAACCATGCCGCGTTCGCCATGGTGAGCAGGCCGAGCACTATCGTTATGTCCTGAGTGTTTCCAAGCGTGAGAAGCCTGCCTCCTCGACATCAGAGTTGGGAAAAAAAATCGACGAGGTTTATACGGGAGCCTGAGTATACAGTCAGCTATGGGGCGAAAACAGACAATCACGAACTTACATCGAGGACAGTAAAAGCAATTCGATATCAGCACCGAATCGAATGGATGAATCATGACATCGCACCCGATGCTGCATGGCGCCTGCGTGAGTCCCACCCCCAATCACAGCAGCAACGCTGTTACCCGTGCTTGGGCAGCATCATCCAAGATCAGGTACAAGCTTTCAATCTCCCCCACTTTAAGCACCTTGAGCACTTCCAGCGCCTCGACAAAACCTTGCGCCCGCTCGCTGGCCAGATGCACCTGCAGGGTGTCGGCGGCGTGTTCGATGGCAGTTATTCGGCTGCGCAGTGTGGCCAGCACCTCTGGCGGCGTACTGATCGAGGCGAACAGATAGCTTTCGTTAGCGTAATGGCCGCTCATTGTGGCACCACGCCAGACGGACCGCCGAGCGCAGCCGCGTCACACGCATAAGCTGCTGCTTGTTTCAAGGGCAACCCCCCCATGCTGGCCACCGCGCTTAACCAGTCCCATAGCCGTGTTACGCAGCGGATGTGTTGTTGAGCTACTTCTTGCATTAAATCCAGCAACTGGGCCTCAAGAATGTCAGACGTAATGCTCAACAGTTCAGGTTTTAAGTCTAGGGAAATCCGCTCGGCCAGTTCGGCAGTCTCGGGGGATAGTGCGCGCAGGTCGCGCAAGCGGCGCTCATAAGATGGCGAGAGAGGTAACGGCATGGCGGGTATTCCTGTTCAGAGTCAGTGGCCCACAGTGCGTAAAACCACAGAGGTGGGGTATGGCGTACCAGTGTAGGAGGGGTGTGGTTTCCGTGCCCACAAAAAAAGGCCCCCACGCTCGGCTTGAGTGTGTGGGCCTTTTTGACATAAGCGGCGTTATTCGCAGTCGCGTGATGCGTCACGCCTCAGGATTTCGCCCACTGCAAAGCCAGCAGCTCGTAATCCAGCAAGTGGCCGCGCTCGACCAGCAACTCGTCAGCAGCTAGCCGGCACTGCGCCTTCAATTCATCCACGCTAATTCCATGCTGTTCGGCCACGCCGTGGGCGACCTTGGCCCCGCCACCGTCGCGGATCTTCAGGAACAGCAGGTGATGCAGCGGTACGGTCTGCTCTTGGTTCAATGGGCTCGTCGACATAATCAAGCCGCCACTTCGGCGGAACCCTTGAAGCGCTCCGGGTACAAGATGTGAATTTCGGTTATTTCGTGATCGAAAACCCGGCACAAGTTTTCGGCCAAGGATGTTGATGCGCGTTGAGCGCCCCGCTCAATCCTGGAAAGGTTTCCGGTATCGACTGTCTCGCCGACCTGGGCAACCCACCGAACTAATTGCACTGCCCGAGGTGTTCAAGATCTCCGGTTTCAAGACCGCCAACATTTACAACATGTTGAACAAAATCTCCTTGCCTAAAAAGGTCCACCTCGGCAGTCGCTCTGTGCGCTGGATCAAGGCCGAGGTGTTGCAGTGGGTCAACGAACAACTGGCAGCGCGCATTGAGCCGCCGCGGGCAAAGGGGTGACCTATGGCAAACGCAGCAGTCAGAGCCGATCAATGCCCGCCGCGCATTCTCCGCGCCGGTAAAGCCCCTGCCTAACCCACGTCGATGACGGGACACTGGCGCAGTACATCAAGGACAGGCAAACGCCGGGGCTGACAAAGACCGGCAAGGTTAAACCCGGCGTATCAAACAGGACGGTCAACATTGCCCTGCAACGAGTCGTCAGGGTGCTGAACTTGTGTGCAAGGAAATGGCGGGACGCTGAGAAAAGGCCCTGGCTTGAGTCAGTGCCGATGATCAGCATGCTGGACGAGAAGACAGACAGCCGAAAGCCCTACCCTCTGTCTTGGGAAGAGCAATCAGTGTTGTTTGCTGAGCTGCCGGCTCACTTGCAGCACATGGCCATGTTCAAGGTGAACACGGGGTGTCGCGAGCAAGAGGTCTGCAAGCTGCGTTGGGATTGGGAGATTTGCGTGCCCGAGTTGGATACCAGTGTTTTTCTGATTCCAGCAGGCTTTGGCGGGCGACGGGAAACCTCAGGCGTGAAAAACGGCGAGGATCGTCTTGTCGTTCTGAACGGGGTGGCCAAGTCAGTCATCGAGAAGCAACGCGGCCTGAGTAAGGAATGGGTTTTCCCTTATGACGGTACCGGGATGCATCGGATGAACGATTCGGCCTGGAAGAAAGCGCGGGTACGCGCAGCGAAGATATGGCAGGAGAAATACCTGCGCCCTGCTTTGCCCGGTTTCGCATCGATCCGGGTTCACGACCTGAAGCACACCTTTGGCAGAAGGCTACGTGCAGCAGGCGTGACATTGGAAGATCGAAAGGCATTGCTTGGGCATAAGAACGGAAGCATTACGAGCCACTATTCTACCGCAGAGCTTGGGCAACTGATCGAAGCGGCAAACAAAGCATCGTCAACTGATTCGCGGGGGCCTGCGTTGACGATCTTGAGGAGGAAAACCGGGTGATCCCCCGCAAAAGTCCCTGAGCATGAAAAAGCCCAACTCGCGAAAGTTGGGCTAAGTCATTGAATAATATGGTCGGGACGGAGTGATTCGAACACTCGACCCCTAGCACCCCATGCTAGTGCGCTACCGGACTGCGCTACGCCCCGACTAGGCGTTACAACTTGCTAGAACGTCGAGAAATATACCTTAAGCTTTTGAAATACGAAAGTATTTTAAACGCTGTAGTTACTTTCTAAGGACCAGCAAAACATCTTCCAACTCAGAAATGGTTTGGCGAATTAATTGCTTGTACTGGGTGGTGTCATCTTTGGCTTCATCCCCAGAGAGTCGCAAGCGCGCTCCTCCAATGGTGAACCCTTGATCGTAAAGCAGTGCACGAATTTGCCGGATCATCAGCACATCCTGACGCTGATAATACCGGCGATTTCCGCGACGCTTCACAGGGTTGAGTTGAGGAAACTCTTGCTCCCAATAGCGCAGCACGTGCGGTTTTACCGCACAGAGCTCGCTGACTTCGCCAATGGCGAAGTAGCGTTTGCCTGGGATCGGCGGGAGCTCGTCGTTATGACTTGGTTCCAGCATAAGCCTCTACTCGGGCCTTCAACTTCTGCCCTGGACGAAAAGTGACTACACGGCGAGCCGTGATCGGGATTTCTTCTCCCGTTTTCGGATTGCGGCCTGGCCGCTGTCGCTTGTCACGCAGATCAAAATTGCCAAAACCTGACAATTTGACTTGCTCGTTGTCTTCAAGAGCGTGCCTGATTTCTTCGAAAAACAATTCCACCAATTCTTTGGCTTCTCGTTTATTCAGGCCTAACTCTTCATAAAGACGTTCCGCCATTTCAGCTTTCGTCAGAGCCCCCATACGTCACTTCCTTAACGTGGCGTTCAACCTTTTTTCAAGCGAGGTGAGAATATTTTGCGTCGTGGCGTTCACCTCATCGTCATTAAGAGTGCGCGATGGATGCTGCCAGGTCAAGCCAACTGCAAGGCTTTTTCTATGCGGATCAATACCTTTACCCTGGTAAACGTCAAATAACCTTAGCTCCGTGAGCCACTCGCCTGCATTTTCACGAATTACATCCAGTACAGCACTGGCTGCAACGTCACGATCGGCCAACAACGCCAAGTCACGACGCACTTCAGGAAAGCGCGATAACTCATGGAATTTAGGCATTTTACCTAGCGCCACTTCAGCCAAAACCAGCTCGAAGACAAACACTGGTCGATCAAGGCCCAGGTTTTTTGACAGCTCCGGATGAATGGCACCGACATAGCCGACTTCTCGACCATCACGTTCAATACGAGCGGTCTGGCCTGGGTGTAGTGCAGGATGCTTTCCTGGCACGAAACTGAATGAATCCAGTGCACCAGCAAAACCCAAAACAGCCTCTACATCCGCTTTGACGTCAAAGAAGTCAACGACTTCGCGCCCTTGCGCCCAACCCTCAGGAAGACGACTGCCGCAAACCACACCTGCGAGCATCGGCTCTTGCTTAAGACCTTCAAGCTGACCTACAAAACGTAAACCACTTTCGAACAGGCGAACGCGATCTTGCTGACGGTTCAGGTTGTGCTGCAATGACTTGACCAAGCCTGGCCACAACGAGGCGCGCATAGCTGCCATGTCGTTTGAGATCGGGTTTGCCAGCAACAGTGGCTCAACACCCGGGCTGAACAGTTCGAACTGTTTCGGGTCGATGAAACTGTAAGTGATCGCTTCCTGATAACCACGCGCTACCAGCAGGCGACGCAGCTCAGGGAGGTCGCTTCGTGCTTCAGCCTTGGCTTGCGGTGCCAGTCGGGCCTGCGGATAACGAACCGGCAGGCGGTTGTAGCCGTACAGGCGGGCCAGCTCTTCGATCAGATCAACTTCCAGGCTGATATCGAAGCGATGACTAGGCACTTCTACGCGCCACTGCCCTTCACCTTCCGCGGTAACGGTCAGGCCCAAGGCGCTGAGCAGTTGCTCAACTTCCGCCAAGTCCATTTCCATGCCCAACATCTGGCTGATACGAGCCGCACGCAAAGTGATCGGCGCAATCGATGGCAGATACTGCTCATTCACGGTTTCGATGATCGGGCCGGCTTCGCCGCCAGTGATTTCCAGCAGCAGGCCAGTGGCGCGCTCCATCGCTTCACGGGCCAGCTTCCAGTCAACGCCACGCTCGTAGCGGTGCGAAGCGTCAGTGTGCAAACCGTATGAGCGGGCCTTGCCAGCGACAGCAATCTGATCAAAGAAAGCACTTTCAAGGAAGACATCGCGGGTTTTGGCTGTTACACCGCTGTGTTCGCCACCCATTACACCTGCAATCGCCAAGGCACGAGCATGGTCTGCAATCACCAGTGTGTCGCTACGCAGGGAAACTTCCTGGCCGTCGAGCAAAACCAGCTTCTCGCCCTCTTCAGCCATGCGCACACGAATGCCGCCATTGATTTCGGCAAGGTCAAACGCATGCAACGGTTGGCCCAGTTCCAGCATCACATAATTGGTGACGTCGACAGCCGCATCGATGCTGCGCACATCGGCGCGACGCAAACGCTCAACCATCCACAGCGGCGTTGGCCGGGACAGGTCAACGTTGCGGATTACACGCCCCAGGTAACGCGGGCAGGCAGCAGGAGCCAGAACCTCGACAGAACGGACTTCGTCATGTGCAGCCGGTACAACAGCCACAACAGGGCGAGTCACTGGTGCCGCGTACAAAGCGCCGACTTCACGAGCAAGACCTGCAAGCGAGAGGCAGTCACCTCGGTTAGGGGTCAGGTCCACTTCAATACTGGCGTCTTCGAGGCTCAGGTAAACCCGAATATCTTCACCCACTGGAGCATCTGCAGGCAGCTCCATCAGGCCGTCGTTGCCTTCACCCACCTGCAGCTCTGCTTGCGAGCACAACATGCCGTTTGACTCGACACCACGCAGTTTGGCTTTCTTGATTTTGAAATCGCCTGGCAGCTGGGCGCCGATCATGGCGAACGGAATCTTCAGGCCTGGACGCACGTTAGGCGCGCCACAAACCACCTGAAAAGTCTCAGAACCATTGCTGACCTGGCAAACACGCAGCTTGTCGGCATCGGGGTGCTGCTCAGTGCTCAGCACCTCGCCCACGACCACACCACTGAATACACCGGCGGCCGGCGAAACGCTGTCGACCTCAAGACCGGCCATCGACAGACGAGCAACCAGCTCGTCGCGACCTACCTGCGGGTTTACCCAACCACGCAGCCATTGTTCACTGAATTTCATCCTGCTCTCCTAAGAATTCGTTACGACTAGCGAAATTGCGCGAGGAACCGCAAGTCGTTGTCGAAGAACAGACGCAAGTCATTCACGCCGTAACGCAGCATCGCCAGACGCTCAACGCCCATACCGAAGGCAAAGCCCGAAAACTCTTCCGGATCGATTCCGGACATGCGCAGCACGTTCGGGTGAACCATGCCGCAGCCCATGACTTCCAGCCAGCCCGTCTGCTTGCAGACACGGCAGCCTTTGCCGCTGCACATCACGCATTCCATATCCACTTCAGCCGAAGGCTCTGTGAACGGGAAGTACGACGGACGGAAGCGCACGGCCAGTTCTTTTTCGAAGAACACCCGCAAGAACTCTTCGATGGTCCCTTTCAGGTCCGCGAAGTTGATATCGCGATCTACCAGCAGACCTTCAACCTGGTGAAACATCGGCGAGTGGGTGATATCGGAGTCGCTACGATACACACGGCCCGGGCAGACGATGCGGATCGGCGGCTGCTGCGATTCCATGGTGCGGACCTGTACCGGCGAGGTATGGGTGCGCAACAACATGTTTGCATTGAAATAGAAGGTGTCATGCATCGACCGGGCCGGGTGATGGCCTGGGATGTTGAGCGCTTCAAAGTTGTGATAGTCGTCTTCGACCTCAGGGCCTTCGGCAATGCCGTAGCCAATATGGGTGAAGAACTGCTCGATACGTTCCAGAGTCCGGGTAACCGGATGCAGACCGCCTGAGGTCTGGCCACGGCCAGGCAGGGTCACGTCAATGGACTCGGCAGACAGTTTGGCGGCTAGATCAGCCTCTTCAAACAGTGCCTTGCGCGCATTGAGAACCTCTGTCACACGTTCCTTGGCAACGTTGATCAGAGCACCCACCTGCGGACGCTCTTCTGCCGGCAGATTGCCCAGGGTCTTCATCACCTGAGTCAATTCACCCTTTTTGCCAAGGTATTGAACCCGGATTTGCTCCAGGGCATTGATATCTTCAGCGCTTTGCACAGCCTCTAGTGCTTGAGAGACCAGCGCATCCAGGTTTTCCATGTACAGACTCCAGATACAAAATAGGGGAAGAGCTTGAAGGCTCTTCCCCTATTTAAGACGTTTAGCACCTGGGCTCACACAGGCAAGCCCAGGTGAATGTCGGGGATACTTAAGCCAAGGTGGCTTTAGCTTTCTCGACAATCGCAGCAAACGCCGCTTTTTCGTTCACTGCCAGATCAGACAGAACCTTACGGTCGATCTCAATGGAAGCTTTTTTCAGGCCGGCGATGAAACGGCTGTAAGACAGACCGTTGATACGTGCACCAGCGTTGATACGAGCGATCCACAGAGCGCGGAACTGACGTTTTTTCTGACGACGGTCACGGTAGGCGTATTGGCCTGCCTTGATTACCGCTTGCTTGGCAACACGGAATACGCGTGAGCGTGCGCCGTAGTAGCCTTTAGCCAGTTTCAGAATTTTTTTGTGACGTTTACGGGCGACAACGCCACGCTTTACACGAGCCATGAGTTACTTCCTCTATTCTTGACCGAAATTAGCAAAGGCGCAGCATGCGCTTCACTTTTGCCACGTCAGACGGATGCAGCAAGCTGCTACCGCGCAATTGACGCTTACGCTTAGTCGACATTTTGGTCAGGATGTGGCTCTTGAAAGCGTGCTTGTGCTTGATGCCGTTAGCAGTTTTCAGAAACCGCTTAGCAGCACCACTCTTAGTTTTCATCTTTGGCATGTTCGGTACTCCGCATTCAGTTGATAAACATAATCAAAAGGCCTGCCGTGCCCTAGTGATTACTTCTTCTTTTTCGGGGCGATGACCATAATCAGTTGGCGTCCTTCCATCTTAGGATGCTGTTCGACGGTCCCGTATTCAAGCAGGTCACCTTCAACCCGCTTCAACAGTTCCATACCCAGCTCCTGGTGGGCCATCTCACGGCCGCGGAATCGTAAAGATACCTTGGCCCTGTCCCCATCACTCAGGAAACGTACCAGGTTGCGCAGTTTTACCTGGTAATCCCCTTCCTCCGTCCCTGGACGAAACTTGATTTCTTTAACCTGGATCTGTTTCTGGTTTTTCTTTGCAGCGGCAACCTGTTTCTTCTTTTCGAAGATAGATTTGCCGTAGTCCATCAGCTTGCAAACTGGGGGTACTGCATCAGCGGAAATTTCCACCAAATCCAGTTTGGCCTCTTCAGCTTTAAGAAGCGCGTCTTCAATTGACACAATCCCAAGCTGCTCGCCTTCAGCCCCAATTAACCGAACCTCGCGTGCCGAGATATTCTCGTTGATCGGGGCTTTCGGTGCAGCTCGTTTATCTTGTCTCATTTCACGCTTAATAATAATTACTCCGAATCATGGCGACCACGCCGGGAAACCGCTTGTGCGAGGAATTCAGCGAATTGCGCGACGGGCATCGAGCCCAGGTCAGCACCTTCACGTGTACGCACAGCGACAGTCTGCATCTCGACTTCCCGATCTCCGATAACCAAGAGATAAGGAACCTTGAGCAAAGTATGCTCGCGGATTTTAAAGCCGATCTTTTCATTTCTCAAGTCAGACTTGGCACGAAATCCGCTCTGATTGAGAGTTTTTTCAACTTCAGCAGCAAAATCTGCCTGTTTATCAGTGATATTCATGATCACTGCCTGAGTCGGCGCTAGCCACGCAGGGAACGCACCTTCGTAATGCTCAATCAGAATTCCGATGAAGCGTTCGAACGATCCGAGGATCGCACGGTGCAGCATAACGGGTTGCTTGCGACTGTTGTCTTCAGACACATATTCTGCGCCAAGACGGATCGGCAGGTTGAAATCGAGCTGCAGGGTACCACATTGCCAGACACGTCCCAGACAATCTTTCAGAGAAAATTCAATCTTGGGCCCGTAAAAGGCACCCTCGCCCGGCTGCAAATCATAAGCCAGGCCAGCGCTATCAAGGGCTGAAGCCAATGCGCTTTCAGCACGATCCCACAGCTCATCAGAACCAACGCGCTTTTCAGGACGCGTCGACAGCTTGAGTTCAATGTCCTTGAACCCGAAGTCTGCATAGACATCCAGCGTCAGCTTGATAAAGGCAGCAGACTCGGCCTGCATCTGTTCTTCGGTGCAGAAAATATGCGCATCGTCCTGCGTAAAGCCTCGAACACGCATGATGCCGTGCAAGGCACCCGACGGCTCATTACGATGGCAAGCGCCAAATTCTGCCAGACGCAGTGGCAGCTCGCGGTAGCTTTTCAGGCCCTGATTGAACACTTGCACGTGGCAAGGGCAGTTCATCGGCTTGATCGCGTAATCGCGGCTTTCCGACTGAGTCGTAAACATGTTGTCGGCGTAGTTGGCCCAGTGCCCGGACTTTTCCCACAAGCTGCGATCTACTACCTGGGGAGTCTTGATCTCCAGATAACCGTTTTCGCGCTGCACTTTGCGCATGTACTGCTCAAGCACCTGATAAAGCGTCCAGCCATTAGGGTGCCAGAACACCATGCCCGGAGCTTCTTCCTGGGTGTGGAACAGACCAAGACGCTTGCCGATTTTACGGTGATCGCGCTTTTCAGCTTCTTCAATGCGCAGGACGTATGCCGCCAGCTGCTTCTTGTCAGCCCAGGCAGTGCCGTAGATACGTTGCAGCTGCTCGTTTTTCGCATCGCCACGCCAGTAGGCGCCCGACAGCTTGGTCAGCTTGAACGACTTCAGGAAGCGAGTGTTCGGGACGTGAGGCCCGCGGCACATGTCGACGTACTCTTCGTGAAAGTACAGACCCATGGCCTGTTCGTTCGGCATGTCTTCGATCAAGCGCAGCTTGTAGTCTTCACCACGAGCGGCAAACATCTCGATCACTTCGGCACGCGGAGTCACTTTTTTGATGACGTCGTAATCTTTTTCGATCAGCTGCTGCATGCGCTTTTCGATTGCAGCCATGTCATCCGGAGTAAACGGACGCTCATAAGCGATATCGTAATAAAAACCTTCGTCGATAACCGGACCGATCACCATTTTGGCCGTCGGAAACAGTTGCTTGACTGCATGGCCAACCAAGTGGGCGCAAGAGTGGCGAATAATCTCCAGCCCCTCTTCATCCTTGGGCGTGATGATTTGCAGGGTGGCGTCGTTTTCAATCAGATCGCAGGCATCCACCAGCTTGCCGTTGACCTTGCCGGCCACGGTAGCTTTAGCCAGGCCAGCGCCAATCGAAGCGGCGACCTCGGCAACTGATACAGGATGATCGAAAGAGCGTTGACTGCCGTCGGGAAGAGTAATAGTTGGCATGGCGCCTCCTCTCCTAGTGGTGACCCCTACCAAAGGTCACGTGGGTTGGGATGAGCCAGTACGCGATTCGGTGGTATGCCTGCCTCACAGTGGCAGGAGCCTTGCGGCCAACCTAAAACCGAACCAGAGTGACTGGAGTTCAAATCAATAAGGTTAATGGCATTGCCCTGCAACTCTGAGAGCATGCAAACACACAAAATAGCCAAGGGCGGCATGCTAGCACAGATGCACGCGCCCTGTTATACGCACTGCCCCGCATCCAAAATAAAGGGAGGTTTTTTACAGATGGGTGAACTTGAGCTGCACTAACCTCTCAGATACTCAGTGATACACACTCGGTTTTAATGCTTACAAGGAGCATCTTATGCGCATGATCAGCTTACTCGCCTTCGCAGCACCTTTGGCAATGCTGTTACCCCTGAGCGCCCAGGCCGACAACTGGCCAGCCGGCGCAAAAAAAGACTACATGAAGGACTGCGTAGCGGCGGCAAGCCAAAGCGTCGACGTAAAGACAGCCCAACAGCATTGCGCGTGCGGAGCGGACAAGTTGTCCGAGAAGTTTTCGACTGCCGAAATCCAGCAACTGATGAGCAAGACAACCCAGCCGAGCGCAGAGCTTAGAACCAAAGCTCTGGATGCAATACAGGCCTGTCGAGCCACTAAATAGCCCTCACTCCCATGACAAATCGGGACCTGATTGAGGGCAAAACAGGCCTAAAAACCTGTTTTGCGTAAAAAACATGCATTCGCGCGTGCTTTTTTTTTAAGTGTTTTCAACCCTCAACCCCCCGTAAAACGGGGGTTTCGAGAGTTTTGAACAGTAAAAGAAAGCGAACATTGCAGCAATCTGCAGCTCAGGGGGGCTCCCAAAGCGCACATTTCGACTATGATACCTCGGTGTGCCCAGTTGGCCTGAGCAGCACAGTACTACTGAAAATATAAGTTTCTTGGAGATACACCATGTCTAATCGCCAAACCGGCACCGTAAAATGGTTCAACGATGAAAAAGGCTTCGGCTTCATCACTCCTCAAGGTGGCGGTGACGACCTGTTCGTACACTTCAAAGCTATCGAAAGCGACGGTTTCAAAAGCCTGAAAGAAGGCCAAACCGTTTCCTTCGTGGCTGAGAAAGGCCAAAAGGGTATGCAAGCTGCACAGGTTCGTCCGGAGTAAATCTCCCTCGAACAAAAAAACCCCGTCCATGTGACGGGGTTTTTTATGCCTGAAACAAAGCCAGCCGTGCTGCTTAGCCGCAGTTCACGCGGGTAATGACTGCATTGTCGTCAGTATTAAGATTCAAGCGGTCCGAGCGATACTCGAGCGTCATGATGTCGTGCGGTGACAAGAGGCGTGCATTCTGCGCACCCGCCTTGACACGAGCCTGCTCCAGGAGCTGCGCCGACGCTTTTTGGCCAATCACAAATGCTGCAGCTTTAGCATCGCAACGACTATGCCCAGCCTCAGTGACGGGGTCCTTATCCGAATTCGACGTGCTGCACCCTGACAGCGCTACGACCGCCAACAACGAACCCAATGACACTAGCTTCCAAGACATGAAGCCTCCTTAAAATAAATAGTCCGAACCCTTGCGACAGCTATATCGCAATTAGGTTTCATGGTGCCTGATAGCATCTTCTGATTGCTCAACGCGCGAACAAGTGTGCCCGAGCAGGCATTTAACGCGCACACCCAATCATTGCCAAATATGTGTAGGAATCAGTACACATCAATGTAGTCAAATGGCGGGTTAGGCCAATTGTCTTTAAGGGCATTGGAGATCTGCATCACCCAGACCTCATCACTTGCCGCAACTTTCCCGACATAGCCTGAACCTGCCGCCCAGGTCTCCAGCCTGAAAAGCAGGCCGTCGATGTCTACACCGCCCACCACCCCGGATGAAATGTAGGCAATACCCGCCTTGGTCACGCGCAACTGGGTATGTGCATCGTCACTGGCCGAAGCCAGTAACTGACGTACAGCTGCAAGGGTTAAACCTTCAGGGTCGTTAAGATCAATTTGCATGGCCTGCACCACTCTTGAAAAGTGCAAGTGTGGCATGCAGCATGGATCTCATGGGAAAGTTGAGGCACCAAAATATCAGTCACACGATTTACGGTGGTCTCGTGATAGCTTCGGGACGACTTTTTGCTAAAATCTCTTTTCCACGCCCCTTATCATGAGCCCCCAATGACAACAGTCAGCATCGATGCAGATATCAAGGCCAAATGGCATCAAGGGCAATGTTCCTACAGCCCTGGCAGCCCTGAAGAGCTGGCCATCATCGGCATCGACCTTTTAGTCAAGGAGCTTGGGACAGAGGCTGCCCGAGCTTTTGTCAGCCAGGTTTTCGAAAAGTACAAACCGACTGAACTGTCGAAACTGACCTGACTCTGCGCCCCGTCAAATCACTTCAACCGGCCCAGGCGCGTCGTCAGCAAATCGAAAAAGCCTTGCGCGTCGCCGTTCTCGACCCAAAAGGCGTTTTTGGGTTGGTTCAAGGTGTTGTACCAGTCAGCAATTGTCTGGCCAAAGGTGGGGCCTTCACGGGTATCCACGACCAGATTGACCTCACGCCCGGAAAACAGCCCCGGATTCAGCAGGTAGGCAATAACACTGGCATCGTGGACAGGCCCACCCGGCAATCCGTAGTGCGCCATATCCCCTTTGACATATTCATTCAGAATATCGCCGACCAGTTTTCCAGCCGTATTGCCCAACGCTGCGATCTGCTTGAGACGGGCCTCGCTGGTCAGGATCTTGTGCGTCACATCAAGTGGCACATAGGTCAGTTTCACACCGCTCTTCAACACCACCTCTGCAGCATGGGGATCGGCATAAAGATTGAACTCGGCGACCGGAGTAATGTTACCCCCGTTGAAGTGAGCGCCGCCCATGACCACGACTTCCTTGATTCCCTGAGTAATGTCAGGCGCCTGGATCAAGGCCAGCGCCAGGTTTGTCTGTGGGCCGAGCATGGCGATGGTCACGCTGCCAGGCTTGGCAGCACGCAGTGTCTCGATCAGGTAGTTAACCGCATTGGCTGGCTCAAGCCCTTTTGCAGGCTCATGGACAGGCACACCTGTCACACCTTCCTGACCGTGAATGTTCTCGGCATAAATCGGGGAACGCACCAAAGGCTTGGGCGCCCCGGCATAAACAGGCACGTCCTCACGCCCTGCCCACTCCCGAGCCAGACGGGCATTACGCGAAGTCTTGTCCAGCCGCACATTACCCGCCACGGTTGTGATTGCCCGCACATTCAGCTGCTCGGGCGAAGCCAGGGCCAACAACAGCGCAACAACATCGTCAGCACCGGGGTCGGTATCGATAATCAAATCAATCGTGTCTGCGGCTTGAACACTTGAGATCGTGATGGCGGACAAGAAAAGGACACTCCTTAGCAATGGCTGAACAATCTGTTTAAAGCGCGACATGACCAACTCCCTGTAAAAATCATTCAAAAGGTTACGCCTGAGACCAGGGCAATATTGCTATACGGACGACACTCTCCAGTACGAACGATCACTTTTGCCTGCAAGCACAGCTCCTTGAAAGCGCTGTGAGTAAGCGTAAGCCTCGAACCCAACTCGCCCGCACTGGCAAGCGCCTCGATGCACATGAGAGCCGGACAAGGTGCGAGCAGTAGCTCACTGGCCAACACATGGCTTTGCACCTGCATCTCACTGAGCAGGGTACGCAAGGTACTGGCGACATCCGGGATGCCCTGGGTCAGAGCCAGATCAATCAGCTCTACCCCCTTGGGCACCGGCAATCCGGCATCTGCAATGACCACGATGTCGCCATGCCCAAGCGAAGCAACAAGCCGCGACAGGGCAATATTAAGCAGAGGTGTTTTTTTCATGGTGTGGCAAAGCCCTGGACATCACGCAATGAGGGAATGGAAGGCTGAGCGCCCGCACGGGTTACCGACAAGGCTGCAGCGACTTGAGCAAAGCGAATGGCGTCGTCTTGATCCATGCCCGCCGCCAACCCGGCAGAAAATGCCCCGACAAATGTATCGCCTGCCGCCGTGGCATCCACCGCTTCAACCTTGGGCGCAGCAAAGTGCGCAACACGCTGCGCACTGACAAACAGGGCGCCCTTGGCCCCCAGGGTCACAATCACCTTGCGCGCCCCAAACTCGACCAACCGGCGAGCAGCCAGTTCCGCCGATTCAAGTGAGTCGACGGTCACGCCACTCAGCGCCCAGGCTTCACTTTCATTGGGAATCAGATAATCGATGGCGCCGTACCAGTGTTTGGGCAACGGGCCACTCGCAGGCGCGGGATTAAGAATCACGATTTTATCCAGTTCTCGCCCACGACCAAGGACGCAGCCGACAGTCTCCATCGGCACTTCAAGCTGACAAACAAGTACTTTCGCGCCTTGCAGCACCTGATCACACGCCTTGATATCTTCAGGTTCAAGACAGCCATTGGCTCCCGCCACGACCACAATCGTGTTCTGGCTGTCGGCATCGACCGTTATCAGCGCCACACCGCTTGCAGTACCGGGCACGGTGCGTACGGCCAGGCAATCAATCCGGTCAGCCAGCAGCCCTTCGCGCAACTGCACGCCATAGGCGTCACCGCCGAGACACCCGACCATGGCCACGCGAGCCCCCAGGCGCGAAGCGGCCACCGCCTGGTTCGCGCCCTTGCCTCCGTGCACGGTGCCAAAAGACTGCCCGAAAACCGTTTCTCCCGGGCGAGGCAGTCTCTCGGTACGCGTGACCAGATCCATGTTCAGACTGCCAACCACCACTACATTTGCTTGCATGTATCGGCACTCATCCATTGATATTTTGGGGATACTTAAAAGGTGCCTCGACATAGGCTCTGGTGGACTCTCGCAACACGATGTCAGGCTTCACGATCCGCTGTTCTACCGCTCGCTCGGGCGATGCAATGCGGCGCAGCAAGAGTTGTGCTGCCATTTCGCCCAATTGCAGAATCGACTGCCCGACCGTCGTCAACGACGGATAGACATAACGACTCATCTGCACATCATCAAAGCCAATGACCGACAACTGTTCCGGCACCCGGATGTTGCGCTCCGCTGCGGCCCGCAATACACCAATCCCCATCATGTCGTTGCAGGCAAAGATAGCCGTGGGCCGATTGTGCTCCAACAGGCCGACAGCGGCCTGATAGCCACCCACACTGCTGAAGTCGCTCTCGACCATCCAGCGCTCGTCCGCAATCACACCCGCCTCTGCCAAGGCCCGCAGATACCCGGCCGTGCGCAGCTGCGCCACACGGGTAATTGCCGGCCCACCAATACAGGCAATGGCGCGGTGCCCCAGGTCGAGCAGGTGACGTGTAGCCAGATACGCCCCAAGCTCGTGATCGATTCGCACCAGATCAGCCTCGACACCCTCAAGGCTGCGGTCGACGATGACCATCGGCGTTCGAACCCCGACCAGCCCGCTTGCCATGCCCAGGTCGCCACCGGCGGAAGCGACCACCAGGCCGTCCACCCGTTTTTCAAGCAGTACACGCAGGTAATTGCGCTGCTTCTCAGGATCGTCGTCGCAGTTGCACAAAATCACGCAGTAATTGTTGCGCTCGCAGTAGTCCTCAATCCCACGCGCCAACTCGGCAAAGTACGGATTCAGGCTATTGGCAACCAACAGACCGATAGTCGCCGTGGTTTTAGCTTTCAACGAGCGCGCTACAGCGCTGGGGACATAGTCGAGGCGCGCGATGGCCTCCTCGACCTTCAAGCGAACCGGCTCGCTCACTGGGCGCGTTTTATTCAGAACATGGGAAACCGTCGTGTACGAAATGCCCGCCATTGCCGCGACATCTTTAATAGTTGCCATCGCTTAGTTCCGTCGCTGTGCACGTTGACTGCGGTAGGTGTCCAATACCACTGCTATCACTATGACAGCACCGGTAATGATACGCTTCGTAGGCTCAGTCGCGCCGATTTGAGCGAGTCCTGCGGCCAATACCGAAATAATCAGCACACCGAAAAAAGTACTGATGACCGAACCACGCCCGCCCATCAGACTCGTACCACCAATCACCACCGCCGCAATAACCTGCAACTCAAGACCCGAGCCGGCATTGGGATCCGCAGCCTCCAGCCGCGAGATCTGGAACAGCGCCGCGACCCCTGCCAGTAATCCCATCACGCTGAAGACCAGGATCTTGTAGGGCTTGGGATTGATACCGGCCAGACGCACGGCTTCTTCGTTGGTCCCGATGCCTATCAGGTAGCGACCAAACACCGTGCGAGTCAGTACCGCTTGAGCAATCACGATAATCAGCAATGCAATGATGAACGAGGGCGAAATCCCGAAGGCAACCGGGTTCGAAAGCCAGGCGAAAGCATCACCTATATAGGCTGTGCGCGAACCTGTCATTTGATAGGCCGCACCCCGGGCCATCTCCAGCACCCCCAGCGACACAATAAAAGAGGGGATTTTCCAGGCCACCGTAATTGAGCCCGTAATCGTACCCGCAAGGGCTGCACACCCCATGCCCAGCAACGCGGCAGGCATCACGCCCCAGCCCCAGCCCAGAATCGCGACACTGACCGCTGACGCGGCCAGGGCCAATACCGACCCAACCGACAAATCGATGCCGCCGATAATCAACACAAACGTCATGCCCACAGACAGCACCATCAAATCCGGAATTTGATTGGCCAGGGTGCTCAACGTGTCATAGGAGAAAAAGTGATCACTGAGGCTGGAGAACAGAATAATCATGGCCAGCAAGGCGCCCGCCAATCCCAGATATGTGCCCGTTCCGTAATAGTTGTGTGCATTTTTTTGCGGCACGAGGGTGGCTTTCATGAGGCTTCCTTTGGCGCGGCTTCTGCGAGCAACGCATCTCGTTTTTGATAACCGGCAAAGGCTGCTGCCAGTAACTGTTCCTGGCTCCAGCTGTCACGCTCGAAGGTATCTATCAGACGCCCCGCAGACAGCACGCCGATGCGATCACAGATCAACATCAATTCTCGAAGGTCGCTCGACACCACGACCAGCGCCTTGCCCTTGCGCGTCAACTCGCCCAACAGTCGGTAAATATCGAACTTGGCGCCGATGTCGATACCGCGAGTGGGTTCATCAAACAGCAGGACCGTACAATCGCGCTCCAGCGAGCGGCCAATCACCACTTTCTGCTGGTTGCCGCCGGAGAGTTGCGACACCACTTGTTCCGGGCCGCTGCTGCGGATCCCCATTGCGTCGATCTGGCGACGGGCCAGCGCGGCTTCCTGCTGACCATTCACCACCCCCGTGCTGGAGATACTGTGCATGTTGCCCAGGCCGATGTTGGCACTGATCGACTGGGTCAATAGCAAGCCCTCGCCCTTGCGGTCCTCCGTAATCAGGGCGATACCCTGCTTCACGGCATCAGCCGGCGAGCGGATACTGACCACCCGCGTCGGCGAGCCCACCGCCACGGTGCCGCTATCGGGCAGATCAGCACCGTAGATCAATCGCAAAAGCTCGGTGCGCCCTGCCCCGATCAGTCCCGAAATACCAAATATTTCGCCCTGTCTTACTTCAAACGAGACATCTTGAACCTTGTTCGAGCGACCGATCCCACTCACTTTGAGGGCCGTATCACCCAATGTGCGCGGCCCCAAATCCAGTTGGTCTCCCAACTCACGGCCCACCATCAGATTGACCAGTTGCTCGCTGCTGTAATCGGCAATGGGTTCGACACAGACCAGACAACCGTCGCGCAGTACGGCAATCCGCTGCGCCACACGCGCCAGCTCTTCAAGTCGATGGGAGATGTACACAATCGCCACGCCGCGGGCCTGAAGCCGTTCGATTTGCACAAACAGCATTTCAACTTCACGGGCCGTGAGCATCGCGGTGGGCTCATCCAGGATCAGGACATGACAGTCCCCGATCAGGTTGCGGGCGATTTCGACCATTTGCTGGTGGCCAATCCCCAGCTCCCCGACCAGGGTGTCGGGATCTATCGCCTCCAGCCCCACCTGGGCCATGGCCTCAATGGCCGACGTGCGTAATTGCTTGCGGCTGATCCACCCCAAGCGGCTGGGCAGATTATCCAGAAACAGATTTTCCGCCACTGTCAGTGTGGGCAGCAGGTTCAGCTCCTGCATCACCATGCGCACGCCCTGTTTCTCGGCGTGGGAGCGACTGCCAGGGGCATAGGCCTGGCCATTGAATTGCATCTGACCGAGAGTCGGAACTTCCAGGCCACCGATAATTTTCGACAGGGTGCTTTTTCCGGCGCCATTTTCACCCGTCAAGGCCAGCACTTCGCCGCGATACAGCGACAGATCGATATCGGCCAGCACCGCCTGCTGCGTGTACGTTTTACCAATCCCGCTGACCGTGAGGACCACGCCGGCATCAGGAGCAGACATATCATTTCTCCCGGCACCCGCCCTACCGGACGGGTGCCTGCGACACCGAGTGGAATTACTTGTTGATGACCAGTTCGACAGGGGTATCGATGACACCGTCCTTCAGGTTTTCAACCGGCTCTTTCTTGACCAGCTTGAGCGCGGTTTCAATGCCAAAAACCGCCTGCTTGGCTGCTGCCTGGTCGGCCGTGGCCAGCACCCGACCATCTTTGAGCATCGGTTTTATCGCATCGATATTGTCATAGCCGACCACTTGAACCTTGCCGACCTTGCCTGCTGCACGGATGGCCGACACCGCGCCCAGTGCCATGCTGTCATTACCCGCGAGGATGGCCTTGAGGTTGGGGTACTCGCTGAGCATGCCTGCCGCGACCTTGTTGCCACCGTCGATTTCCCAGTTACCCGACTGCACCGGCACAATTTTCATACCGGCGGCGGTCATGGCGTCCTTGAAACCTGCCGTGCGCATTTGTGCATTGGTGGTGGTCGATACACCCTCAATGATCCCTACTTCATCGCCCGCCTGGAGTTTTGTCGCCAGGAACTCACCCACCTCACGGGCGCCCTGGCGGTTGTTTGGCCCCACAAACGGCACCTCGATGCCTTTGCTTTTCAACACGTCGGGGTCCAGCTGGTTGTCAATGTTGACCACCACGATCCCGCGGTCCTTGGCTTTCTTGATGGCCGACACCAAAGCCTTGGAGTCCGCCGGTGCAATCACCAGCGCATCAACCTTGGCGATGATCATCTGATTGATGATGTCGATCTGGCCTGCGGTGTCGGTTTCGTTCTTGATCCCGTTGGAGACCAGGTCGAAACTGGCCGCATGGGCTTTTTGATAGTCCTCACCACCCTTTTGCATCGTGACAAAGAACTCGTTTGCCAACGACTTCATCACCAGCCCGACTTTGGGTTTTTCAGGCGTATCCGCATATGCGACAGGGAGGGTAAGGGATGCCGCAGCCAGCATGGCGACAGCGAGGAGGCGTCCAGCAAATGGCAGCTTCATGGAAGTAACTCCGATCTTATGATTATTGTGAGCAACGTCCTGCTCGCGCTACGCCTGACTGCCAAAAGCCGTGTGACTGGCAATAGGTCATGATTCAGAACCTGCCAGGGCTGGTTCAAAAAACGCCGCGCAAACGTTTGCTTGAACCTCACTATGGAAAGCCGGCTGTTATTTGTCAATGTGAAAAAAGGACGACGCCAGACCGACGGTCATTCGAATCTCCGAACGCAAAAACCTTTTTTGTTCGGGAAACCGTACTAATTCAATACAAAAAATTTCACTCTTTTATTTTTGCCTTATAAATCAACGACTTATCGCAGATGCCGAGCGAGCATGTACTGGCATAAATAATGCTCCCCTACACCGCTCACGGCCAATGGATCGCTTGTGCCGTGTTTAGTGTGCGAACACCGGCACACTCACTAATAAGAGAAAAAACAATGAAAAATGCTGTGTTGAAAACCATCGTTCCGGGCGCACTGGCCCTTCTGCTTGCACTGCCAACGATTGCTCAGGCGCAAGAAACCGCCACCAAGCCCAATGTCGTCATTCTTGCTACAGGCGGCACCATTGCCGGTGCAGGCGCAAGCGCTGCAAACAGCGCAACGTACACCGCTGCCAAAGTGGGTATCGACAAACTGATTGCCGGTGTTCCCGAGCTGAGCCAACTGGCAAACGTTCGTGGCGAGCAGGTGATGCAAATTGCATCCGAGAGCATCACCAACGAAAACCTGCTGCAATTGGGCCGCCGTGTAGCCGAGCTGGCTGACAGCGATGATGTCGACGGCATCGTTATCACCCACGGCACCGACACCCTGGAAGAAACCGCTTACTTCCTGAACCTGGTCGAAAAAACCGACAAGCCAATCGTCGTGGTCGGCTCCATGCGTCCGGGCACCGCCATGTCGGCTGACGGCATGCTGAACCTGTACAACGCCGTTGCCGTTGCCGGCAGCAAAGACGCCCGTGGCAAAGGCGTACTGGTCACCATGAACGACGAAATCCAGTCCGGCCGTGATGTCAGCAAATCCATCAACATCAAGACCGAAGCATTCAAGAGCCCTTGGGGCCCACTGGGCATGGTCGTTGAAGGCAAATCCTACTGGTTCCGCTTGCCAGCCAAGCGTCACACCATGGATTCGGAATTCGACATTAAAGACATCAAGAGCCTGCCAAACGTAGGCATCGCCTACTCCTATGGCAACGTCGATGACACCGCCTACAAGGCATTGGCACAATCCGGCGCCAAAGCCATCATCCACGCGGGCACCGGCAACGGTTCAGTATCTTCCCGCGTTGTTCCGGCCTTGCAAGCACTGCGCAAGGATGGCGTACAGATCATTCGCTCTTCCCACGTAAACAACGGCGGGTTCGTACTGCGTAACGCAGAACAGCCTGACGACAAAAACGATTGGGTTGTAGCCCACGACCTGAACCCACAGAAAGCCCGCATCCTGGCGATGGTCGCACTGACCAAAACCCAGGACAGCAAAGAGCTGCAGCGGATGTTCTGGGAGTACTGAGTCGCACGCGTCAGCGCTCGCGGTTTGAACTCGAAAAGGCCGTCTCCCCCCGGGAGGCGGCCTTTTTATTTGGCGCTGAATAACCACCGGATGTACCCGCCCGCGCACCAAACAGTTGCCAAATCTTACACAGTTAAATACTGTATGCGCATACAGCACACCAAGGATCGCATCATGGCTAAAAAAGCGGCGAAAGCGCCTACCCTACCGAGCCCCTACGAAATCTTCGGCGCACGCATACAAAAAATCATCAGTTCGCCCAAAGCCCAAAAAGACAAAATGGCGGTGCTTGAGCGACTCGAAGGCGACAATCCCGAGTTCTGGGAACGCCTGCTGGAAGAAATTTCCGAAAACGACAACGTCACCGTTGCCCATCGCGATGATGGCAGCGTCAATATTTTCTGGACCGTGCTTGAGGAAGACTGAGTCAATGAGGTTTTGTTTACTGGCACTGGTCAGTCTTTTTACCGTTGCAAGCGCACATGCTGCTGCCCCACAAACCTTCAGCGAAGCCAAAAAAGTCGCCTGGAAACTCTACGCACCCCAGTCCACCGAGTTTTACTGCGGTTGCAAATACAACGGCAACCGCATCGACCTGAAAGCCTGCGGCTACGTCCCACGCAAAAATGCCAACCGTGCCGCTCGTATCGAGTGGGAACATATCGTTCCTGCCTGGCAAATCGGTCATCAGCGCCAATGCTGGCAAAGTGGCGGGCGGAAAAACTGCACCCGTAACGACCCGGTATTCAAAGTGGCCGAAGCTGACCTGCACAACCTGGTGCCCAGCATTGGCGAGGTCAACGGGGACAGAAGCAACTTCAGCTTTGGCTGGCTGCCCGAGAAAAAGGGCCAGTATGGTTCGTGCCTGACACAGGTCGATTTCAAATCCAAAAAGGTCATGCCCCGCCCCAACATTCGCGGCATGATCGCTCGTACCTACTTCTACATGAGCAAGCGCTATAACTTGCGCCTTTCAAAGCAGGACCGGCAGCTCTACGAAGCCTGGGACAAGTCCTATCCCGTTCAGTCCTGGGAGCGTCAGCGCAATCAGGCGGTGGCATGCGTGATGGGTCGCGGCAACGAGTTTGTTGGCCCGGTCAACCTCAAGGCCTGTGGCTGAAACCCCTCTGCTCGACTGCAACAGCCTTGAGCCCTGATGTCAGCGCAGGCTCAAGGCGTTTCTCCTGCCATTGAATGTCCACCAACAGCCAATGAATTATGGCTTTTTCAGGGGGGCGCACATTGCCGAACCTGCATTGCTGAGCTATTACTTGCGGGATGATCAAACAGGTTCGATTTACTAAAAAACAACGGGTGGTCGACGAGCTCGTCCATCGTATCGAAAGCGGGCTCCTGGCAGACGGACATCTGCTACCGGGAGAAGACCAATTAGCTCAAGAACTGCGGGTCAGCCACAGCACGTTGCGCGCAGCACTGGCCGAACTGGAAAGGCGAAAATATATCGCTACGCGAACAGAAGGCGGCGCCATCGTCACGTATGACGGTATTACGCTGGACCAAAACAACGGCTGGACCCAGGCGCTGGCCAATACGGGTGCCCGCATCCATACAGAACTGCTTCGACTTGAGGCCATCGAGCGCCCGGATCTGCTCCATCAATTGGGCTTGAGTCAATTTGTCATCCTGGAGCGACGTCGCCGTCGGGACGATGGCACCGCGATTTCGCTGGAGCGCTCCTTCATGCCCGCCACGGGCGGCCTGGAAGGCCTGCCACGAGTAGGGCTGATCGACGACTCGCTCACCATCACCCTGGCGGCCTACGGCTTTGTCGGCGACCGGGGCGATCAATGGATTGGCGCCGAACCTCTCAATGAAGAAGACGCGCTATTGCTTGGACGCCCTGCCGGAACCGTTTTCCTCAAGGCCTTGCGCACCACTTACGACCGCCACGGACGTTTCATGGAACTGGTCGAAAGCTGGCTTGATCCGGTGCACTTTCGCATGTACCACTCGTTTGGAACGCCCACATGACGCCCACTGACCGGGCGCTTGGCGCGTTTTACGGCCTGGCACTGGGTGACGCACTGGGCATGCCGACCCAGTCATTCAGTCGGGGGCAGATTGTGGCCCGGTTCGGGCACATCACGACACTTGAAAACGCCCCGGCCGATCAACCCATTGCGCCGGGCATGGTGGCGGGCTCAATCACCGACGACACCGAGCAAGCCATTCTGGTGGCGCAATTACTGGTGGAAGGCAAAGGCAGCATTGACCCCGACCAGCTTGCCCGGCGCCTGATCAGCTGGGAGTCCGCCATGCAGGCCAAAGGCTCTCAAGACCTGCTCGGCCCCTCCACCAAGCGCGCGATAGAGATGATCCTCGCGGGCCACAGCCCCGAAGAGTCAGGCCGCTACGGCACCACCAACGGCGCCGCCATGCGCATCGCCCCGGTGGGCATCGCCAGCGACATCTCCCATCCGGAACGCTTTATCAAAGCCGTTATTCAGGCGTGCCAGGTCACTCACAACACCAGCCTGGGGATTGCCAGCGCCGCCGCCGTCGCCGCCGTGGTCTCCAGCGGGATCAATGGCAAAAAACTGGAGCACGCCCTCAATGCGGGCACCGAAATGGCGTTCATCGCCGAGCATCACGGCCACTGGGTTGCGGGCGGCCGCATGGGCCCGCGCATTCGCTGGGCCAGACACGCAAGTACCGAGTGCAACCCTGACAATATTGGCGACTTGTTGTATGACGTGATCGGCACATCAGTCGCATCCCAGGAATCTGTCGTCGCAGCGTTCGCCCTCGCACAGCGCGTGGCAAACGCCAGCATGAGCAGTTTTGACGCCCTGTGCATGGCCGCCAGCCTTGGCGGCGACACCGACACCATTGCCGCCATTCTCGGCGCCATGCTGGGCGCCTGTGGTGGTCTGGATCATTGGCCAGCAGCGCTGATCGAACAGATCACCGAGGTCAACAGCCTGCAACTGGAACCGTTGATCCACCAACTGCTGGCCCTTCGTAACCCATAAGCAGCCTGCCAAGGGCAGCAAAGCGACTGGCCTTGCAGTCCCGCCCTGGACACACCCTGCTGATAACGAGAACAACCGCATCAGGAGCCACTCTCCATGACACCTCCTAACCCCGGGCACAGTGCCGGGCAACTGGAAACACGCGGCATAGAGCCCGTTCCCGAAAATGAGTGCCACGGCAACCCCCTGCAACTGTTCTGGGTCTGGTTTGCAGCCAATATCAGCATTCTCGGCTTGCCACTGGGTGCGACCCTGGTGGCCTTTCATCAACTGGCCATTTGGCAGGTCGTCATCGTCGCCCTGATCGGTGCTGCCGGCTCGTTTGCCGTGGTCGGCGTGATCTCCATTGCCGGACGACGGGGCCGAGCACCAAGCCTGACGCTGTCGCGAGCGATCTTCGGGGTACGTGGCAATATTGGCCCCACACTGGTTTCACTGATTTCACGTATAGGGTGGGAAACAGTGAACACCACTACCGCCGCATTCGTGCTGCTTGCACTGTCCTCCATCGTATTCGACACCCCTGCGCAAGCCAAAAACGCACCGGGGCTTACCCTGCTGTTTATCGGCATTTTCACGCTGCTGACCCTAAGCGTTTCCGGACTGGGGCATGCAACGCTGCTGCTGATCCAGAAATGGGCAACCTACGTGTTCGGCGCGCTAAACTTGCTGGTTGGCGGTTTTCTGTGCGCCACCATCGACTGGCAAAGCGTATTCAACACCCGCCCTGCCCCCATGAGCGCGGTCATTATCGGGATCGGCATCATGGCGGCTGGCACCGGCATTGGCTGGGCCAACGCCGGGGCTGACATGTCGCGCTACCAGAAGCGCAGCGTCAGCGCCTCGCAACTGGTCGCCTGCGCGGCCTGGGGGGCCGGGATCCCACTGGTGTTGCTGATTACCCTTGGCGGCTTGCTGTCTGTCGGCAACCACGACCTGGCCTCCGCCACCGACCCTATTGCCGCGATCCGCAACATGTTGCCCTCCTGGATGGCCATTCCCTACCTGCTAAGCGCATTTGGTGGCCTGTTACTGTCCAACCATCTGTCAGTGTATTCCGCAGGCCTGACCACCTTGACCCTGGGCGTGAAGATCAAACGGGTTCAGGCGGTCGTCGTCGATATCGTGGCGATTTCTTGTGGCTCGATCTACTTCATGCTGTTTGCTGGCAGCTTTTACGGCCCCTTCATCACCTTTATCTCACTCACCGCCATCCCGATTACTGCCTGGGTGGCCATCTTTGTCATCGACCTTGTTCACCGCCAGTACTACAGCGCCAAGGACCTGCTGGACGTCAGCCCCACCAGCGCCTACTGGTACAACGGCGGCATTGAATGGAGAGCATTGGGAGCATGGGCGCTGGCCCTGGTGCTGGGCTTTTGCTTTACCCGTGTGGGCAGCAATGACGCGGACTGGTTTGTCGGACCACTGGCCGACTCCTGGTTGGGTCATAACGGTTTGGGCTGGGTCGTGACATTCGTCGTGGCAGGTGGCTTGTACGCATTGCTGGGCGGTGCCAAAGACCGTCGCCAACCTGCATCGGATAACGCCCATGTCTAGATTGCTGCATACCGGCCAGGTCATCGTCGACCTGGCAATGGCCCTCGACACTCTGCCCCGTTCCGGTGGCGATACATTGGCCCACAGCGCCCGCTTTCACGCAGGCGGCGGTTTCAACGTGATGGCCGCGGCCCAGCGCAATGGACTACAGACTGTGTACCTGGGGCGTCATGGCCAGGGCCAGTTCGGTGAACTGGCCCGCCAGGCCATGAAGACCGAAGGCATACAGATGGCCTTGCCCATCGACCCGCACAAGGACACCGGACTGTGCGTAGCCCTCACTGAAGCCAGCGCTGAGCGCACATTTATTTCCTGCATCGGTGCCGAAGGCGGGTTATCCGCCCAGGACCTGGATCACGTCACCGTCCAGCCTGACGACTACGTGTACGTCAGCGGTTACAGCCTGCTCCATCCAGACAAGGCCAGGCCGCTATTGAGCTGGATACAGGGCTTGTCCCCCAGCGTACATCTGTCGTTCGACCCCGGTCCCTTACTGGCCGATATCGATCCACACCTGCTCAACCTCCTATTGCCCCGCCTCGACCTCTGGACCAGCAATCGGAGCGAAGCGCAGGCCTTCACCCACAGTTCCTCCCTGGCGGACGCCCTGACCCTCCTGCCTGCACGCCTGCCCAACCAGTGCCTCACGGTTGTGCGCGATGGGCCGCAGGGCTGCTGGATCAACGAGGGCCACGGCCCGCAGCACATGGTCGGATTCAAGGTACAGGCCGTCGACAGCAACGGTGCCGGAGACACCCATGCCGGCGTGATGATTGCCTCATTGGCGGCCGGTTGCAGCTCGGCGCAAGCGGCGACACGGGCCAATGCCGCAGCGGCGCTGGCCGTCACCCGCCACGGCCCCGCCACAGCACCGGCCGCTGACGAGGTGGATGCTTTCCTGAGAAAAATGGAAAAACCTTACCCGCAACACGACCAAAGACTGTAAGCAGATATGTTCAAAAAGATCATGAAAAGCTGGAAAATGCGCAAAGTGCTGCACTAACCTTACGCCTTGGCTCCCATCAAGCGACACCAGCGCCCGATAACTCCTACAGGATGTCGGGCGACTTGCGTGTATGCAGGGCTGCGTTTCACCTGACTTGTGACGATACTTTTGAAACTCATCATTATTGCTGTCTATGTTTTGTCCATCGCCTATGTCCACCTGCGGGGCTCTGTTCGCCACAAGCTGGGACGTCAGCTGAGCGATCACTCCACCTTTCTGGCACCCATCAACTGCTTTCTGTACCTGTTCTCCAAAGTACCGAGCCAGCCGTACCTCAAACCTTCAGACTTCCCCGAATTGCAGCCCCTGCAAGCCCATTGGCAGGAAATCCGCGAGGAAGCGCGAAACCTGATGCAAGCGGGCCAGATCAAACGCTCCGAACAACCGAACGACGTGGGGTTCAATTCGTTCTTCAAAAGTGGCTGGAAGCGGTTTTATCTGAAGTGGTACGGCGACAATCACCCGTCAGCGATCGAACTGTGCCCGCGAACCATTGAGTTGCTCAACGGCATTGGAACCGTCAAGGCCGCCATGTTTGCCGAGTTGCCACCCGGTTCGAAACTGGTACGCCACCGCGACCCTTATGCAGGCTCGCTGCGGTTTCATTTGGGCCTGGACACGCCGAATGATCCGGGCTGCCATATCAATGTCGACGGCCAGAGCTACTTCTGGCGTGACGGTGAAGCCGTGATGTTTGACGAAACCTTTATTCATTACGCCGAAAACACCACCGACAAGAACCGCATCATCCTGTTCTGCGATATAGAGCGCCCGATGAAATATCCCTGGGCCAGCGCCTTCAATCAGTGGTTCAGCCGCACGGTCATGGCCTCTGCCAGCTCACCCAACGGTGCCAGTGATAAAACCGGTGGCCTGAACCGCGCGTTTACCCGGCTGTACAAGATCCGCCTGCGCGGCAAGGAGCTGAAAAAGCGCAACCGCGCACGTTACTACCTGGAGAAATGGCTGGTGTTTGGCGGTTTGCTGGCCATTTTTTTACTGGTCTAGGCTTGTAGCCGCTGACGAGGCACGAAGGCTGCTATAGGGTACGTAGCAGCCCGCAAACTCGAAGGTCCTTCGGCCCTTATCGCAGCCTCGTGCCTCGTCAGCGACTACCGGTTTCATCGTCTGCCCCGCGTTTCTTGTAGGAGTTGACGAGTAGAACGAGGCTACGATCGGGATGGTGCGCCACTGCGATGAAGCGGTCGCAAAACCGCAACACGCGGTGTGCCTGATAAACCGTGAAAGCCGACTTTACGTCTGCTTCGTCGCAGTGGCGCTCCAAGTCGAACGTAGCCGCGCCCGGCTCGTCAGCGGCAAGGTCTGAAGGAAGCTTCAACTGTGGGAAGGCTGAATGGCAACAGAGTACCTACAGGAGTCCACAGCACTTAACCCACCACCAACGGCGGCAAAGTGCCAAGCAACGAAACCGCTGCCACTGCCGCCAGTCCAAACAGCCACTCAAGGGCAACACTGCTGCGCAACATTGCGATGTGCCCCAGGCGGCTCATGACCAGATTGAACAGCGCCAGCAGCAGCATCACCCCCACCAGAGCCACTTTGATCAACAGGATCAGTGCAAACCCTTCAAACAATGGCGTGGGCCAGAGCGCTCCGGTCAACACCCGCGTATTGATCAGCCCGGTCAGAATGATCCCGGCAACCAGCACAAACCCCAGGTTGCTGAAGCGCTGCAAAACCGTGGTCACGGCTTGCCCGGCCGGGCGTCCAAGGATCAGCAGCAACCCCATCAGGCCACCAAGCCAGGTGGCGACACACAGCAGGTGGATCAGTTGATTGAACATCAACAATTGACCGCGCCAGCCATCCAGCATCGCGCCGTGACCAACCGGCGCCAACGTGGCCAGCAGCAACAGGCTCAGCAACCCTGTGAGGTAAAAACGGACGGGGGCATACAAGGTGATCAGCAACAGAACGCAGAACACCAGATGAAAGGCCCAGACCTGCCCGAAAAACGTGCTGCCCAGCACCAGCCACAACGTGGCGGGCTCCAGGGTTTCGGGCCAGCTACCGGCCATCGAATGGGTGGTCAACAGTAGCCAGGCCACGCCACTGCCAAGCCCGACCCATGCCAGGACGCGATTGACCTTGCGCAGCTGTTGATCAATCTCGACTGATGGCCAGGCACCCAACAGCAAGGGCCTGAAAGCACAGGCCCCGAACATCAGCAGCACAGCGCAAAAATGCACAAAACGGCAGATGACCATTTCACTGACAATCAACTCAGTTGCTCACCGTAAAGCTGTAATCGCCGGTGCTTTTGTGAGTGTCGACTGACACTGCATTCCACTTCACCTGATAGGTACCCGCTGGCAGCGGCTGGGCCGGGGTCACGATCAGAACTTTCTTGTTGGCAGGCTCGGTCTTGATGCTGCTCACTGCAACCGGCGCCTGGTCACGGGTCACAACGACCTTGGTGAACGCCTGCTCCACACCCTCGGTAAAAACCAAACGCAGTTCGCTGGCACGGTTGACGGTGCTACCGGCAGCGGGTGTCGACTGTTCCAGATGGGCATGGGCAAACGCCGCGCTGGCACCGGCCATCAGTGTCAGCAATGCAGCGGTATTGAGGACTTTTTTCATGAGAGCAGCAGCCATTGCACAGTACCTTGAGAGTGAAATACGCGGTCATAATACTCGCCTAAACTGATTGAAGGGCGAGCGCACGCAACAACCCGGAACCAGACCCGACGCCTCCCCCGCAAGGATCCCAGCATGCCCACACGCCTGAGTTTTATCTGTCATGCCCGCACTGAAGCCCAGCGTCTGGGCCGCTTCGCACTGGATGAACCGGCAGAACCAAAAGGCTTGCTGCTGGCAGCCGAACTGAGTGCCAGGCTAAAAAAACCGGTACGCATACTCTGTGCGCCTGAAACCCGGGCCTTGCAAACCGCCCAGGCACTGGGCGGCGAAATAGAAATCGTACCCGCCCTGGGCGACTACGATGTCGGCGACTGGCAGGGGCTGCGCCTGTCGGACCTGCAACAAAGCATGCCGCAAGTCCTCACAAACTGGATCAACAACCCGTTTTCAGTGCCCCACGGCGGCGAGTCCGTACAAGACCTTTGCCTGCGCGTCAGCGCCTGGCTCGATGAGTTTCGCGAAGAGGGCCACTTTGCCGTCGTGACTCATCCCTTTGTGATCCGTGCCGCCATTTTGCATGCACTCGCAGCGGACACGTCCTCCTTCAACCTGATTGACGTAGAACCGCTGTCGGTGGTTGACCTGCGCTTCAATGATCGCTGGCGGCTGCGGGTTTGAATCACTCCTCCAGCGTTAGCCCACCCTGTGGCAGCGGCAAGGCGGTTTTGTAGCGCACCTGTTTGAGGGCGAAGCTTGAGCGGATATTGGCCACCCCCGGAACCTTGGTCAAAAAGTCCATCATGAAGCGCTCCAGTGCCTGAATACTGGGCACCAGCACCCGGATCAGATAGTCCGGGTCGCCTGCCATCAAATAGCACTCCATGACTTCATGGCGATCGGAAATCGCCGCTTCAAAATGCTGCAGGGCCTCTTCGACCTGTTTCTCCAGGCTGACATGGATAAACACATTGACGTGCAACCCCAGCATATCGGCGTCGAGCAAGGTCACCTGCTCACGAATCAGGCCGCGCTCTTCCATCGCCTTGACCCGGTTGAAGCACGGCGTCGGCGACAGATTGACCGAGCGCGCAAGGTCCGCATTGGTGATGCGCGCATTCTGCTGAAGGCTGTTGAGAATCCCGATATCCGTTCGATCCAGCTTACGCATGAGATAAAAACACCTGTTTTTTATGTTTATAAAGAATTCTTATCCTTAAATGCTTCAAAGCACAACGAACTACAGAGAAATATTCTTCAGCGTCAGGAATATGATTGTTGTAGGACAAGATCTTGGTCTTATATCAGACAGGTCTTCGACGTTTCACCTAGCTCCCGCGCCTAATAAACACGACAAGATCGAGCGTAGAGAAAGCCATGAATGAATATGCACCGCTGCGCCTGCACGTTCCCGAACCGTCTGGCCGCCCAGGCTGCAAGACCGACTTCAGTTACCTGCGCCTGACCGATGCAGGTCTGGTACGCAAACCCCCCATCGACGTGGAACCTGCCGACACGGCTGATTTGGCCAAGGGCCTGATTCGCGTGCTCGATGATCAGGGCCAAGCCCTCGGCCCGTGGGCCGAAGGCGTTTCAACCGACGTGTTGCGTGCGGGTATGCGCGCCATGCTCAAGACCCGCATTTTCGACACCCGCATGGTGGTCGCCCAGCGCCAGAAGAAAATGTCGTTCTATATGCAGAGCCTTGGCGAAGAGGCCATCGGCAGCGCCCAGGCCCTGGCCTTGAATATCGACGATATGTGCTTCCCGACCTATCGCCAGCAAAGCATTTTGATGGCCCGGGACGTACCTCTGGTCGACCTGATCTGCCAATTGCTGTCCAACGAACGCGATCCGCTCAAGGGTCGGCAATTGCCGATCATGTATTCGGTACGCGACTACGGTTTTTTCAGCATTTCGGGCAACCTCGCGACCCAATTCGTGCAAGCCGTTGGCTGGGGCATGGCCTCGGCGATCAAGGGCGACACCAAAATCGCCTCGGCCTGGATTGGCGACGGCGCCACTGCCGAATCCGACTTCCACACCGCCCTCACCTTCGCCCACGTCTACCGCGCCCCGGTGATCCTCAACGTGGTGAATAACCAGTGGGCCATTTCGACCTTCCAGGCCATTGCCGGCGGCGAGTCCACCACCTTCGCCGGGCGCGGTGTAGGCTGCGGCATTGCTTCGCTGCGGGTTGATGGCAACGACTTTATCGCGGTGTACGCCGCCTCGGCCTGGGCTGCGGAGCGGGCCCGACGCAATCTGGGGCCGACCCTGATCGAGTGGGTCACCTATCGCGCAGGCCCGCACTCCACTTCTGACGATCCATCCAAGTACCGTCCTGCCGATGACTGGAGCCACTTCCCGCTGGGCGATCCGATTATTCGTCTCAAGCAGCACCTGATTGCCACCGGCAACTGGTCGGAAGAAGAGCACGCTGCGGTCAGCGCTGAACTCGAAGCCGAAATCATTGGCGCGCAAAAGGAAGCCGAGCGTTTCGGCACCCTGGCCGGCGGTCAAATACCCAGCGCCGCGACAATGTTTGAGGACGTGTACAAGGAAATGCCCGAGCATTTGCGTCGGCAACGTCAGGAATTGGGGTTATAACCAGATGAACGACAACAATAAAATTCAGATGGAGAACGCCGTGAGTACCAGCACCATGACGATGATCCAGGCCCTGCGCTCGGCCATGGATGTCATGCTTGAGCGCGACGATAACGTGGTGGTCTTCGGCCAGGACGTGGGCTACTTCGGCGGCGTATTCCGCTGCACCGAAGGCCTGCAGGCCAAGTACGGCAGCTCGCGGGTGTTCGACGCCCCCATCTCCGAAAGCGGGATCGTGGGCGCTGCCGTGGGCATGGGGGCTTACGGCCTGCGCCCTGTGGCCGAAATCCAGTTTGCCGACTACTTCTACCCGGCTTCCGACCAGATCGTTTCCGAAGCGGCGCGTCTGCGTTATCGCTCGGCCGGTGAATTTATCGCCCCGATGACCATTCGCATGCCCTGCGGCGGCGGGATCTACGGCGGCCAGACCCACAGCCAGAGCCCGGAGGCCATGTTCACCCAGGTCTGCGGCCTGCGCACCGTGATGCCATCCAACCCCTACGACGCCAAAGGGCTGCTGATTGCCGCCATCGAGAACGATGACCCGGTCATCTTTCTGGAGCCAAAACGCCTGTACAACGGCCCGTTCGACGGCCATCACGACCGTCCTGTCACCCCGTGGTCGAAACACCCGGCCAGCGCCGTACCCGACGGCTATTACACCGTACCGCTGGACTGCGCGGCCATCGTGCGCCCCGGCACCGAAGTCACCATCCTGACCTACGGCACCACCGTCTATGTGGCGCAAGTGGCTGCTGAAGAAACCGGCATCGACGCTGAAGTCATCGACCTGCGCAGCCTGTGGCCCCTGGACCTGGACGCCATTGTCACCTCCGTCAAGAAGACCCGCCGTTGCGTTGTCGTGCACGAAGCCACCCGCACCTGCGGTTTTGGCGCCGAGCTGATCGCACTGGTCCAGGAGCACTGCTTCCACTACCTGGAAGCACCAATCGAACGCGTCACCGGCTGGGATACGCCGTATCCCCATGCTCAGGAGTGGGCCTACTTCCCCGGCCCGGCGCGAGTGGGTGCTGCTTTACAACGGGTTATGGAGGTCTGAATGGGTACGCACGTTATCAAGATGCCGGACATTGGAGAAGGCATTGCTCAAGTTGAACTGGTGGAATGGTTTGTCAAAGTCGGCGACATGGTCAGCGAAGACCAGGTAGTGGCCGATGTCATGACCGACAAGGCCACCGTGGACATTCCCTCCCCCGTGGCCGGCAGAGTGCTGGCCCTGGGTGGCCAGCCCGGCGAAGTCATGGCCGTGGGCAGTGAATTGATCCGCATCGAAGTCGAAGGCGCGGGCAACCTGCGTGAAAGCGCCCAGCCTGCTGCTGCACCTGCACCTGCACCAACACCTGCCGCCGCCCCTAAAACCGCGCCACAAGCCCGGGTCGAAGTTGCCGTGGTTTCGGCGCCCGCGATTAAAACCGCAGCAGTGCTGCGGGTCGCGCCTGTTGCCCGTGAAGCCAATGAACGCCCGCTGGCCTCCCCGGCCGTGCGCAAGCGCGCCTGGGATGCCGGGATCGAGTTGCGCTTTGTCGTGGGCAGCGGCCCTGCTGGCCGTGTGCTGCATGACGACCTGGATGCCTATCTGGCGCAGGACTCCAGCCCCGCCGCCGCACCGGCCAGTGGTTACGCCAAACGCAATGACGAGCAGCAGATTCCGGTCATCGGCCTGCGCCGCAAGATCGCCCAGCGCATGCAGGACGCCAAGCGCCGCGCTGCACACTTCAGCTATGTCGAGGAAGTGGACGTCACCGCGCTCGAAGAACTGCGCGCCCAGCTCAATCAAAAATGGGGTGACAGCCGCGGCAAACTGACCTTGCTGCCATTTTTGGTACGGGCAATGGTTGTCGCCTTGCGTGACTTCCCGCAGATCAACGTGCGTTACGACGACGAAGCCCAGATCATCACCCGCTTTGGCGCGGCGCACATCGGCGTAGCAGCGCAAAGCGATGCAGGCCTGATGGTGCCCGTGGTTCGCCACGCCGAAACCTTGAACCTGTGGGGCGCCGCCGATGAAATCGCACGCCTGGCCAACGCCGTGCGCACCGGCAAAGCCACCCGTGAAGAACTCTCCGGCTCCACCATCACCCTGACCAGCCTTGGCGCGCTGGGCGGCATTGTCAGCACCCCGGTGGTCAACCTGCCCGAGGTGGCGATTATTGGCGTTAACCGCATCGTCGAGCGCCCTGTCGTGGTCAAAGGCCAGATCGTGGTGCGCAAAATGATGAACCTCTCCAGCTCCTTCGACCATCGCGTGGTCGATGGCATGGACGCGGCGCAATTTATCCAGGCCATGCGTGGCTTGCTCGAACAACCTGCCACCCTGTTTCTGGAGTGAACATGCAGCCAACACAACACACCACGCTGCTGATTATCGGTGGCGGCCCTGGCGGCTATGTCGCGGCGATCCGTGCCGGTCAGCTGGGGATCCCGACGGTCCTGATCGAAGGCCAGTCCCTGGGCGGCACCTGCCTTAACGTCGGCTGCATTCCGTCCAAGGCGTTGATTCACGTTGCCGAGCAGTTCCATACCACCCAGCGCTACAGCACCAACAACTCGCCGCTGGGGATCAAGACCCAGGCACCGACCCTGGACATCGGCCAGAGCGTGCAATGGAAAAACGGCATCGTTGATCGCCTCACCACCGGCGTGGGCGCACTGCTTAAAAAGCATGGCGTCAAGGTGATACACGGCTGGGCAAGGATCCTCGACGGCAAGGCCGTTGAAGTCGACGGACAGCGCATCGAATGCGAACACCTGCTGCTGGCTACCGGCTCGCAGACCGTCGACCTGCCGATCCTGCCCATTGGCGGGGTGATTATTTCGTCCACCGAAGCCTTGCAGCCCACCGCCATTCCCAAGCGCCTGACCGTGGTCGGGGCCGGATATATCGGTCTGGAACTGGGTATCGCCTACCGCAAGCTCGGCGCCGAAGTCACCGTGGTCGAGGCTCGTGACCGAATCTTGCCGACGTACGACAAGGATCTCACGCTGCCGGTGGCCGAATCCCTCAAGGCTCTGGGCATTACCCTGTACCTGTCCCACAGTGTCGAAGGTTTCCAGGCCAGCACCAAAACCCTTTCCATGCGCAACGCCATGGGCGAGAGCCAGACCCTGGAAACCGATCAGGTGCTGGTGGCTGTCGGTCGTCGTCCGCGCACTCAGGGCTTCAACCTTGAAACCCTGGCACTGGCCATGAACGGCCCGGCCATTCGCGTCGACAACCGTTGCCACACCAGCATGCGCAACGTGTGGGCGATTGGCGACCTGACCGGCGAACCGATGCTGGCTCATCGGGCAATGGCCCAAGGCGAAATGGTTGCCGAGATCATTGCCGGTAAACAGCGCGAGTTCAGCCCCACGGCCATCGCTGCCGTGTGCTTTACCGATCCGGAAATCGTCGTGGTGGGTAAAACCCCGGCAGAGGCCGAGGCGGCGGGACTGGACTTTATCAGCGCCACCTTTCCGTTCTCAGCCAATGGCCGGGCCATGACCCTGGAATCCAAGACCGGGTTTGTGCGGGTCGTGGCGCGCCGTGACAACCACCTGATCGTCGGCTGGCAAGCTGTGGGTGCGGGGGTTTCGGAGTTGTCGACTGCCTTTGGCCAGTCAATGGAAATGGGCGCCTGCCTGGAAGACATTGCCGGCACCATTCACGCCCACCCGACACTGGGTGAAGCCGTGCAAGAAGCCGCCCTGCGCGCATTGGGGCATGCGTTGCACTTGTAAATCACCCTCACTGTGGGAGCGGGCTTGCTCGCGATGCGGGCAACGCGGTCTGTCAGGAAAGCCGCGTCGATGCCATCGCGGACAAGCCCGGCTCCCACAGGCATGCAAAACATTCACCTCGCCCACAACGGGCATGGTTCATCTCCTGAATCCAGCACTGGGCGTAATGGCCCAAGACCAGTAGAATCGCGCTCTTTTTTCCAGGGCGCTCGCCATGACCTCTCTCAACACCCCGCCTGAAGCCGAGTCCCAGACCAGCGAGCTGGTCTTCGGTCTTGAAGACCGGCCCAAGCCATGGATCGGCTTTCTGGCCGCTCTGCAACATCTGCTGGCGATCATCGTGCCTATCGTCACCCCCGGTCTGCTGATCTGCCAGGCGCTGGGTGTGTCCAGCCGCGATACCAACCTGATTGTCTCCATGTCGCTGGTCATCTCCGGCATCGCAACGTTCGTTCAGTGCAAACGCTTCGGCCCTTTCGGCGCCGGGCTGCTGATCGTGCAAGGCACCAGCTTCAACTTTGTCGGCCCGCTGATTGCGGGCGGCGCACTCATGGTCAAGCAAGGCACCCCAGTTGAAGGTGTTATGGCGGCGATCTTTGGCGTGGTGATTGCCGGCTCGTTTGTCGAAATGGGTATCTCCCGCGTTCTGCCCTTTGTAAAACGCATGATCACCCCGCTGGTCACCGGCATCGTGGTGCTGATGATTGGCCTGACCCTGATTAAAGTCGGCCTGATCAGCATGGGCGGCGGCTTTACCGCGATGGCCAACGGTACGTTCGCCAACGGCGAAAACCTGATGCTGTCAGGCGTGGTGCTGGCAATCATCGTTATCCTCAACCGCATCCCGCTGGTATGGATGCGCAGTTGCGCCATCGTCATCGCGCTGGCCGTGGGCTATGCACTGGCGGGTTATCTGGGCCGCCTGGATTTCACCGGCATGCACGAGGCAGAACTGTTCCAGGTGCCAATGCCGTTGCATTTCGGCCTGGGTTTCTCCTGGTCGCTGTTTATTCCGATGCTGGTGATTTACCTCGTGACCTCCCTGGAAGCCATTGGTGACGTGACCGCCACCAGCAAAGTGTCGCGCCAGCCGGTCGAAGGCCCGATCTGGATGCAACGGATCAAGGGCGGCGTACTGGTCAACGGTGCCAACTCGTTTCTGGCGGGCATTTTCAACACCTTCCCCAGCTCGATTTTCGCCCAGAACAATGGGGTGATTCAGCTCACCGGTATCGCCAGCCGCCATATCGGCGTATGGATCGCCGGCATGCTGATCCTGCTGGGGTTGTTCCCAAGCGTGGCAGGCGCCATTCAGGCCGTGCCCGAGCCGGTATTGGGCGGTGCCGCCATGGTGATGTTCGGTGCCGTAGCGGCCTCGGGGATCAACATTCTGGCCAGCATCCACCTGGACCGTCGCGCCCTGCTGATCATTGCCGTCTCCCTGGCCTTGGGTCTGGGCGTGTCCCAGGTGCCCGAGTTCCTCGCCCACATGCCCGCTGCCCTGCGCAACGTGCTGGAATCCGGCGTGGCCACAGGCGGCATCTGCGCGCTGCTGTTGAACTGGTTCCTGCCGCCAGTCGAGAAAAACCCGGCGTAGTCAGCACTCTGAAAAAGGCAGGACCGCCTTGCGCCGTCCTGCCTTTTTTTTGTCTGAAATCAGCCAACCTGCAGGGGCTGTTGACGGCTGACCTTTCCCTCTTACACAGCTTGAATTAATCTTTGCATGACGACCATGTTCCTATTCAGGTTACGCACATGAGTACCTACGGAAAACGCCTCAGAGAAGAGCGCCTGCGCCTTAATCTGACACAGCAGCAACTGGCGCTGGCCGGAGGCATCGGTCGCAACACGCAAAGCCTGTATGAGCGGGACCTGAGCCTGCCCCGAGCCGATTATCTGGCGTTGATCACCCTGCTCGGTATTGATGTGCTCTACATCCTGAACGGTCGCCACACCCTGTATCGCCCCCCCTCTGCCACTGTGCCTGCTGGCAATGGACAGCTCACCAAAAACTGATCTTGAACTCAGCAACATGACCATATTCAATCAGGAGTCTTGTGTGACCGAACCCGGAACAAATCATCAAAAAGCCCTTGATCGCTTTCTCGCCGAACACCCGGAGCTGGCCGCAGAACTTGAAACGTTAAACCCGTTGGCTGCCCGCGCTGTCGGCCAGTCTATGAAGGAGTATCGCCAGGAACGCTTGAACGAAGCCTTTGAGGCCGAGGCCGAGCGCCTGGGCTTTTTTGCCTGGGAACTGACCCTGCAATTGACCAGTGCAAATGCCGAAGAATTCGAGGCCCAGCGCCTTGAGGTTCACCGCGAAGTGGCGCAAATGGCGGGCATGGACTGGGCAGAATATTGCGAACTACATGGCCTTGAAGGGCGCTGATTTCATAGGTTCCACACGTCACCTGAAACACCGCAGCGCCTGCATCGCGAGCAAGCCCGCTCCCACAGGGGGGTTGCGGTGCGGCTACAGGATTTACGCAACATTCACTGCGCCACCCAGATACTCGAACATACCTTCTCCAGTAGCGCCTTGTTGTGGCTGAACACAATCAGCCCCAACTCACGATGCCTGGCCTCTTCCAGCAAGACGTGCCAGACCTGGGCCTGAATGTGCGGGTCCAGCTGGGCAGTGACTTCGTCAGCAATCAGGTAGCGGGTGCGCGGATCAAGGGCCCTGAGCAAGGCGATACGCGCCAGTTCGCCTCCCGACAACTCATCCGGACGCCGCGTCAGCCAGCCGGGATTTACGGCCAGGCGCGCCAGCCAGGCAGCGTCCGGCGACCAGGCATCGCGTAGGCTTTCGCCCGTGGTGCGATAAGGATTGAAGGTCTGCTCGGGATGTTGCGGCACTAACTGGACCGGGCAATAACCCTTTTGCAACAGGGGCTTGCCATCCACAGTGACCCGGCCCGAGGTTGCCGACTGCCATTGCGCCAGCACCCGGCCCAAGGTGGTTTTCCCATAGCCGCTGGGCGCCGAGATGCCCTGACGCTCTCCCGGCCGGACGTGAAACGACACCGAATCCCAAAGCCGGCGACCGTCCTGCACGATACTCAATTGCTGGACTTCAAGCATATTCAGGCACCCTGCGCGCCAGGAACTGCTGCTCGGGCAACGCCGCCCACAGCGACTGCAACCAAGGACTGCCACCGTTCTCCCGTAGCTCTGTCGCACTCAGGGTTTCGTGCAGTTCGCCCTGGTGCAATACGGCGATCCTGTCAGCAAAACGTGCCGCCAGCGCCAGATCATGGGTAACCCACAATATGCCGCGCCCCTGCAGGCAAAAACCCTTGAGCTGAGTCAGCAACTGGCAGGCATGCTCGTCATCCAGCCATGAGGTGATCTCGTCAGCGAGGATATAACGCGTATGGGTCAGGGCCGCGCAACTGGCCAGCACGCGCTTGGCCATCCCGCCCGACAGAGTACGTGGAAACTCATCCACCAACTCCGGCTGCAAGTTGTAGTGCCTGAGTTGCTCAGCCACATCCCCCATTCCCAGCCTGGCTCCGCTCAAGCGTGCGGCACGCATCAATTGCGGCCCGACCTTGATCAGCGGATTCAAGGCGCTGACGCCCTGGGGCACATAACACACCGTTTTACCGCGCTGATCGACCTTGCCGGCATCACCCAGTACCTGCCCGTCGAGCACTATGTCACCGCGACAGCGCATGTTTTCGGGCAGCAAGCCCAGGGTGCTTTGCAACAGCAGGCTTTTACCCTCACCGCTGGAACCCACCAGCGCCACCAGCTCGCCGGGATGAACCTCAAGGGAGATATTGCTTAGCAATGGATGCCAGGTTTTGTGTCCCAGCCAGTGGTAATGAGCAACATCGATCGAAAACTGGTCGAATTTGAGCATCAGGTAATCCTTATCCAGAGCTGCTGCAATGCCCGTGCAAATTGGTCAAACACCAACACCAGATTCACCAGGATCAGACCCGGAAAAAACGCCAGCCACCAGGCGCCACTGCTCAAATACCTCAGCGCATCGGCCAGCAACAGGCCCAGGGACGGGTCATGGGGTGCCAGGCCAAAGCCCAGAAAGCTCAACGCCGCTGAATGCAAAACCGCGTGGGGGAACATCAACAAGGTCCCGATGATCCACTGTGGCAACAGCAAGGGCAGCAAGTGATGGCGCCAGCGGTAGAAGTTGCTGTTGCCCAGGCGGTGCGAGAGCATCACGAAATCCGTCTCACGGATACGCAGGATCTCGCCACGCAGGATCAATGCCAGCCGCGGCCAGTGGGTCAGGGCCACCGCCAGGATCACCCCCTGCTTGCCACCGCCCAGGGTGAAACAAATCAGCACGAGCAACAGTAAATGCGGCAACGCCAGCATGCTGTCGATAAGGCCGCGAATCAGGTAATCCAGGGTTTTGTTCAGCGCACACAAACTGGCGGCCAGCATGGCCAGAAAACCACTGCTGAAGGCCGCGGTCAGGCCGATCTGCAGGCTGGTGGTCATCCCCTGAAAGCACCGTAGCCAGAGATCGCGCCCCAGGCTGTCGGTACCAAACCAGTACTCGGCCGACGGTGGCAGACGCCGCGCCAGCAGGTCCATGGAGACATCGACATTGATGATCGAAATGCCATAGGCGATCAACACCAGCAATATCAGTAGCGAGAGGCAGAGCCTGAGCAAGGCGCGATTCGGATCGTACGTCATGACTGGTGCGCCGCCCCACGGTTGAGGCGCAATAACAGCGCGTTGGCAATGCTGTTGCCGGTAAAGACCAGCACCGCGCAAAACATCACAATCCCCATCAACAACGGAATATCACCGCGCAACCCTGCATCAATCGTGGCCTGCCCCAGGCCTGGATAAGCGAATACTTTTTCAGCCAGCAACGCGCCCCCGATCAACTCCCCCACGGATGCAAATTGCAGACACACGGCAGGGGTCAGGGCATGGCGCACGATATGGAAGTTGATCAACGGCCAGCCCTTATCGCCTTGGGCACGGGCATACCGTATGAACTCGCTGTTCATCACCTCCGCCACCCGAGAGCGGGTATGCAGGGCGATATTGCCTACGCCCAGCATGCCAAGCGCCAGCATGGGCAGAATCAAGTGCCTGAGCTTGTCGCCCCAGGTGGCGGTTTCGGCATTACTGCCAGGGGTCCAGGCGCAGCAGATCGGCGCCCAGTTGAGGGTTACGGCAAACAACGACAGGAGCAACAGGCCAATCCAGAAGGTCGGCAGGGAGGCGAGCACATAGGACAGGGTCGAAATCAGCCGGTCAGGCCAACGGTTCAAGTAGCGCCCCGCCGTCAGGCCCAGGACCATGCCGACGATGCCGGAAAATACCCAGGCCGAGAACAGCAGGGCGAATGAGGTGGCAAAGCGCTCGCCGATCACCTGCGAGACCGGCGCGTTATAGAGCATCGAGTAGCCAAAATCCCCTTGCAGCATTTGGCCGAACCAGCGCAAGAAGCGCTCCCACAACGGCAGGTCGAGCCCCCAGCGCGCGGCTATCAACGGGTATTGCTCGGGAGGCACGTGCAGCAAGTCGTTGCCTATATAGGCGCGTATCGGGTCCACCGGAGAAAAGCTGAGCAACGCAAAGGTGCCCGCTGCTGTCACCAGCAGCAAGCCCATCAAACGCACAACGAAGAGCGAGAGCCCGCGTATCACTTGCAGGTCCATTTCCAGCCATCGATGCTGTTGAGCAGCGACCAGGACCCGTGGATTTCCGGCGCGCCTTTGCCCAAATCCACACACTCATCGGCCAGATAAGTGTGTTGTACGTTCAGTAGCCAGGCCCAGGCCGCGTCGCCTTTGACGCCAACGCCGGTCTTGCCATCCCACTCCACTTGCTGCCAGAACGGCACCGCCTGCTGCCAGGTCGGCGCATCCAGTGCTTGCTGGAGATGCTGATCGACTGCCGGATTCTTGTAATAGCCGGGGTTGTAGTACTCGACGCCCGCCGCCTGGCTGCTGTAGTGGTGGTAAAGCTCCATCGGGTCAAGACTGCCCCAGCCAAAGAGCGTCGGGTTGGCGTGCATATTGCGCTCGACGGTCTCCCAGCTGCCAGACTTCAGGTCCACATCGATACCCACGGGTTTGAGCATCGAACGCACGGCCTGGGCCAGGTCACGACGGGTGGCATCGCCACTGGCGTACCACAGGGTGATTTTGGCCGGCTGGCCATTTTTCTCACGGACACCGCTGGCGGTTTCTACCCAACCGGCCTGATCCAGAATCTGCTTGGCATTGGCGATATCGCCGTCCTTGAAGGCCGCATCCGGGTTAGCCCACGGCAAGCCCTGGACGCCGGAATACGCCGGCACAGCATGCCCTTCGAGAATCTGATCGGCGAGCAGTTGACGATCGATTGCATAGTTGATGGCTTTGCGGATGGCGACATCTGCCGTCACATCATTGCCAATGGGATAACCGTGGGCATCTTTTTTACCCGAGGCGATGGTCGGCATCACAATGCCACGGTTTTCAACGCTGGGGCGCACCCACAGTTTCATGCCGGGTGCCGGAGTCACTGCCAGCGAAGGGGCAATGCGCACAATGCCCAACTGCTTGCTTTGGGCGGCAGCAAAAGCGCTGTCTTCATCAAGGAAAACAAACACCAGTTTATTGAAATCGTTCTTTTGCCCCGCGTAGAACGGGTTGGCCTCAACAATCAGCTGCTGGCCCGGCTGATAACTGACCAGTCGATAGGGCCCTGCGCCAATCGGCTTTTGCGCATAGGTTTTGGCATCGTATTTATCCGCCGAAACAATACCCAGCGAGCCGAGCACATTGACGAAGGTGCTTTGCGGCGCCTTCAGCTCGATACGCACGGTGAGTGGGTCAACCGCCTCGGCCTTGAGAAAGTTACCCATGTCGACCTTGCCGCCACTGGCCGCCGCATTGTTGTAGGTGTAGGCCACATCCTTGGCTGTCAGGGGCGAGCCGTCAGAGAACTTGAGGTCGGGCTTGAGCTTCAGGGTCCAGGTCTTGCCATCGTCACTGGCCTGATAATCGCTTAGCAGAAAACTGCTCCAGGACAAGTCTTCGTTCTGCTTGAGCAACGGGCTGTGCAACAGCAAGTAACTGCCGTGGCTCCATCCCAACATAGGGTCAAAACCCTCGGTCGGCTCATCGCCAATGGCCAGCTGCAAGGTGCGGGCCTGCGACGAATAAGCCGGCGCTGCCATTACACTCAGCAAAGCAGCCGCCACCAAGGTGTTACGCATCCATGCAGTCTTTGACATCAATCCTCCCGATCAGAAATAGGCTCGCCCAGACAGCCTGAAAAGCGGCTATACGCACGTCATCGCGCCCAACAGTAATAGCAGTCTGACTCTAAATAGCCAGTTATCCATCTGATTTTTTAGGGTTTTTCCGGCCTGCCGGCATCACTTTGTAACAATTGCCCCAGGTCAGGTTCCAGCCGTGTGACTGTGCTATACCAATGGGGAAGATTATTCAGTCACGGTAAACAGACTCAACTGACAGAGGTTCGCATGTTCAAAGGATTAGCCGGTCACCTCAAAGATAAAAACGTCCACTCGATCAACGCCCTGCCGTCCAACAACATTGAACTGTTCGACTGCTATACTGGTTTGATCCTGGGCCATCTTTACCGCAACTTCCCCTTGCCGATCACCCTCACTGCAGAGAGCTTTATCGATTACAAAACCATGGGCGACCGCGACCGCGAAGCCCTGGAAAAGGAAGAAAACCTGTTCCTGGCCACCGTCAAATGGCTGGCCGATATCGGCTACATCCACTTTGACGGCATGTCCGGCGTGGCGTTTTACGAAGTCGTACTGACCAACAGCGGGCTATTGATCTTGCGCGCCTACCCTGAAGGCACCGACTGCGCCCCGACCCTTGGCGAGAAACTGGCGCAGTGCATCAAGGACGAAAACACCGCTGACCTCAGAGCACTGGTGACGCAAGCGCTCAGCTTGGGAGTGCGGATGATCAGCCCGATGAGTCGGTCGGGGATTTAAGCCAGATTTGACGAGTACTTGGCCACAAGGGTAGTGGCCAAGCACGCGTAGACCGCCGCTAATCATCCATTCACCACCCTGCGCCCTCCCACTCGCCACCCCAATTGAATCCCGGCAGCAGCGACCAGAATCGCGCCAACCCCGATCCATTGCAGAAGTTCCAGGCGATGGCCAAAGGCAAACCAGTCCACAAATATCGCGGCGATGGGATAGATAAAGCTCAGGGCTCCGATCAATGCCGTGGGCAGTTTCTGGATTGCGCCGTAGAGAAGTACGTACATAAGCCCGGTGTGGACGACGCCCAGCGTCAGCAATGTGCTCCAGGCCTGTGTGCCCGTGGGCAGTTCCGTAAAGTTGGCCATCGGTGCCAGCAGCAGGACTCCGGTGCTGACCTGGATCAAGGCGATCAGGTGCGGGGGCACGCCTCGCAGACGCTTGATGATCAATACGGCCACGGCATACATCAGCGCCGCACTCAACGCCAGGGCAATCCCCAGCAAGTATTGCGTTCCGCTCTCCCCTTGCCCGTGATGGGCGCTGACGATGGCCAGCATTCCTGCGAAAGACACCCCAAGCCAGGCCAGTTTTTGCAGGGTGATTTTTTCGCCGAGAAACAACGCCGCCAGGCCAAGCAAAATGAACGGCTGGACGTTGTAGACAGCAGTGCCAATGGCGATGGAGGCCCGTGAGTAGGAGGCAAACAACAGCACCCAATTGGCGACGATGGCTACCCCGCTCAACACAATCAGTAGAAAACTATGACGATTCAATATGCCGGGACGCAGGAAACCCATCAGCGCACAAATCACCAGCAACGTTGCCGCACCGAATACACAGCGCCAGAACACGACGTCCAGTACCGCTTGCCCGGAGAGCAGGACCAGCCAGCCGATGGTGCCGGAAATCAGCATGGCAGCGACCATTTCCAGCGAACCGCGCTGCGTTGTTTTGTCCATGTTTGCCTCCTTCAAAGTAGGAAACCAGTATGGCAATCTCGACGCACGCAGCTCCATAATCCAGAAAAGGCAAATCAACCTGTTTGCCTTTAGTGTTGAGGCATTCTGCTGGTTTTGCCTAAGGAGCAAAAAATGAATGACGAGATAGATCAGCTATTGATCAGCGCCTTGATGGAAGACTCCCGCTGCTCCCTTAAAACCCTTGCCAGCATCAGCGGCCTGTCGTCACCCAGTGTTGCGCAGCGAATACACAAGCTGGAGGAGCGCAAAGTCATCACCGGTTATACCGTGAACGTTGATCCCAAGGCCTTCGGCTATCAGCTCCAGGCCATCATCCGCATTCGACCGCTACCCGGCCAGTTGCAGGAGGTGGAGCGCCAGATCCAGAACACCCCTCAGTTCACTGAATGCGACAAGGTCACGGGGGATGACTGTTTTATCGCTCGTTTGCATGTGCGTTCAATCGAGCAGTTGGACAGTCTGCTCGATGGCCTGAATGCCTATGCCGAAACCAATACGTCAATTATCAAGAAAAGCCCGGTCAAACGCCGCTTGCCGCCCATGGCGTGAACTTCCCGGTTGAGGCCCTGCCCGCCCTAAGCATGGGCTTGAACCACCCATTTCACTTTGGCCAGGCCCTCTCGCAGTGAATTCATGTCCACCGAGCCCAGCGCCAGCCGGATCGCATGGGGCACATGAGCTGAGGTGGCAAACGGCTGGGCGGTCGAGACCGATACCTGCTCACGCAGCAACGCCGCAACCACCTGATCCGCCCTGGCGTCCTCCGACAGGGGTAGCCAGACAAAGTAGGAAGATGGATGACGAATTGTATGCAGCCCGGCCAGTAGTTCATCAGCGATAAGCTGCCTTGATTGTGCGTCCTTGCGCTTTTGCGCCTCCAGGCGGCTTACGGTGCCATCGTCAAGCCAGGCGCTGGTGATTGCGGTCATCACGCCGGGGGCATTCCAGGCGGTCACCCTGATGATTCGCTCCAGCACACCGACTTTTTTTGCGGGCGCAACGATAAATCCAACCCGCAGGCCCGCCGCCACACTTTTGGAAAACCCGGAAACGTAGACCGTCCTTTCAGGTGCCAGCTCGGCCAGGGGCGTAGGTGGGTTTTCGACTAAAAAAGCGTAGGCAGCGTCTTCAATGATATGCAGGTCATGCTTGCGGGCGATCGCTACCAACTGCTCGCGCTGCTCAAGGCCCATCACCCAGCCCAACGGGTTATGCAAGGTGGGCATGCTGTAGATCGCACGCACCGAGCGGCTGCAGCAGAGCTTTGCAAGGGCATCCAGATCGGGCCCGTTTTCTGTTGTCGGTATCGGCAGTATTTCAAGATGCAGGGCAAGGGCCAGTGCCTTGAAGCCCGGATAAGTCAACCCGTCGACTGCGATGACATCCCCAGGTTGTAGCAAGGCCATCAGGACGACGGTCAATCCGTGTTGCGCGCCATTGACGATCAGCACCTGTTCGGCAGGTACGTTCAGGCCGCTCATGGCCAGATGCCGCGCCACCGACGCCCGCTCATGCAGACGCCCGCCATGGGGCTGGTAGCGCAGCAACGACTCAAGATCACCGGATAACGCAAGCTGACGCAGCGCGGTGCGCAGCATATCGGCCTGGCCCGGCAATGAGGGGTAGTTGTAGTTGAGGTCCAGCATCCCGGCAGTCACATCGGGCTGGTCAATGCCGTGGCCGGGTGGCAGCGAGGTTTCCCTGACGAACGTGCCACGCCCGGTTTCGCCACTGACCAGCCCCATGGCCTCAAGCTCGGCATACACCCGGCTGGCCGTAACCAGCGCCAGGCCTTCACTGGCCGCCAACTGGCGGTGCGTAGGCAGCCGCGTGCCTGGAGGCAAACGCCCTGAGCGAATATCAACTGCAAACGCGTCGACCAGCGACTTGTACCGGGATCGAGACATCGAACTTGTATCCATGACAATATTTTGATTGTCATTAATCATCAGCCCTAGGATGTGCTGCATGCAATCCCGCGATTAGCCGTGAGCGTGAGACTCGATGGAACGTACCTCCAAGCTGCAAAACCCCAGTGCTGAAAAAAACCTGAGCGGCTGGATCAACGGGTTTATTGGCGTGGTCATTTTCAGTGCTTCACTGCCCGCGACCAAGGTGGCGGTGCAGGCGTTTGATCCGGTGTTTCTGACCCTGGCCCGCGCCAGCATTGCCGGTGTGATTGCGTTGGCCATGCTGGGGTTGCTCAAGGCACGGCGGCCGCAACGAAGCCATCTGGTCCCGCTGTTACTCGTGGCAACCGGCGTTGTCGTCGGCTTTCCCTTGTTGACCGCACTGGCTTTGCAGCATGTGACGTCGGCCCACACCATTGTTTTTCTCGGCCTGCTGCCTCTCTCCACGGCAGCCTTCGCCGTCGTCCGCGGCGGGGAGAGTCCAAGGCCTGCGTTCTGGGTTTTTTCCATCCTGGGCAGTGCGTTCGTGGTGGCTTATGCCCTGTCCCAGGGCCTGACAGCGGCTCCCGAAGGCGACATCCTGATGCTCCTGGCCGTCCTGATCTGTGGCCTGGGTTATGCCGAAGGCGCAAAACTGTCCCGCACGCTGGGCGGCTGGCAGGTAATTTCATGGGCGTTGGTGCTATCGCTGCCCATCATGGCTCCACTGGCATGGCTGTGCGCCCCGTCTTCATTCGCCGGCATCAGCCCTCCGGCCTGGTTTGGCCTGGCTTACATCTCGGTATTCAGCATGCTGATCGGCTTCATATTCTGGTACCGCGGGCTGGCCCAGGGCGGGATCGCAGCGGTTGGGCAACTACAGCTCCTGCAGCCTTTTTTCGGGTTGGCACTGGCGGCCACGTTGCTGCACGAGAGCGTCAGCATGGGCATGTTTGGCGTCACCGCGGCGGTGATTCTGTGCGTGGCAGGTGCCAAAAAGTTTGCCCGGTAGCCTGTAGCACACGGCGTTAATCCGCGGATCAGTCGGTGCTGACTATGCCGATGACACTTTTGGAGCGAATCACATCAACCGCTGCCTCGATAATCACGACTTACTGATGACAGGTCGAGGTTCAGCATGACGAGCGTATCCACAGAGCAGGTCAGCCCGAAAACGCTGAGAAAAGTAATCGCCGCCGCCACCATCGGTAATTTCGTCGAATGGTTCGACTTCGCCGTGTATGGCTTTCTGGCCACCACCATCGCCCAGCAGTTTTTCCCCAGTGGCGATACCAGTGCCGCGCTGCTCAAGACGTTTGCGGTGTTTGCCGTGGCCTTCGCATTCAGGCCACTGGGAGGGATTTTCTTCGGCATGCTGGGTGACAGAATCGGGCGCAAGCGCACACTCGCCATGACCATTCTGCTGATGGCCGGTGCTACGACCTTGATCGGAGTGCTGCCTACTTATGCCGCTATCGGGGTTGCAGCGCCGATTCTTCTGACCCTGATCCGTTGCGCCCAAGGGTTTTCTGCAGGGGGCGAATATGCGGGAGCCTGTGCCTACCTGATGGAGCACGCGCCCAACGATAAAAGGGCCTGGTACGGCAGCTTTCTTCCCGTGTCGACATTTTCCGCTTTTGCCGCCGCGGCCGTGGTGGCCTACGCACTTGAGGCTTCATTATCGGCCGAGGCCATGGGCAGCTGGGGCTGGCGCCTGCCGTTCCTGATTGCCGCCCCCCTGGGCCTGGTGGGGCTTTACATGCGCTGGAGGCTGGACGAAACACCGGCGTTCCAGGCAGTGACCGAGGAACATGAGATTGCCCACTCCCCTCTCAAGGAAACCTTGCGCAACCATGGCTCGGCCATCTGCTGTCTGGGGGCCTTTGTGTCACTGACGGCGCTGTCTTTTTACATGTTCACCACCTACTTCGCGACCTACCTGCAGGTGGCAGGAGGGTTGAGTCGAGCAACCGCCTTGCTGGTGTCGCTGATAGCGCTGATCTTCGCCGCTGCAATATGCCCGCTGGCCGGGCTCTATTCGGACCGGGTCGGGCGTCGGGCTACAGTGGTGACGGCATGCGTGCTGCTGATCGTCGCGGTGTACCCTTCGTTCATGATGGCCAGCTCCGGAGGGTTCACAGCGTCCATCATCGGCGTGATGCTCCTGGCCATAGGTGCTGTGTTGTGTGGCGTGGTCACCGCCGCGTTGCTCTCGGAAACCTTCCCGACACGCACTCGCTACACCGCGTCGGCAATCACCTACAACATGGCCTACACCCTCTTCGGTGGCACGGCTCCGCTGGTAGCCACATGGCTGATCAGCTCCACGGGCAGCAATCTGTCGCCTGCGTTTTACCTGATGGCAGTGGCACTGCTGGCTCTGGCTGGCGGCCTGGCATTACCCGAGACCTCGCGGATTTCACTGCATGATGTTGCCACGCCGGAAAAAGGGAGCTCGGCGGCGGCAACGATCTGAAGGATTGGAAGAACAGGACTGAGAAGGGATGGCGCCGAGGCTGGGCTCGGCGCCAGCAAGATCAGGACACGGCGTCCAGGGCGGCTTTTTGCGCCTTGGCAATGGAACGACCACGCACCCAGTTGAAACAGATGGCGAGGATCAGGGCGAAACCGACGTAGCCCAGCAGCGGGTAGACAGTGCCTACCAACTTGCTGAAGCCGCCCAGGCTCAGGCCCAGCCCCACGCACACCGTCACTGCACTGATCATTTTGAAGCGACTCGTTTCAGGCTTGGAGAAACGTGCGCTGAACGCAAAGAACATCCCCACCGCCGTGCTGTAGACCATACATACCAGCGCCACCGACATCACCACCGAAAGGATTGGCGAGATGCGCCCCGCCAGTGCCAGGGATGGCATTTCAATGCCCTGCAACTGGTTGATGTTGGCAAACAGGCCGATATTCAACAGCAGGATCAGCGCACCCAACCCCAGGCCGCCGAGTACGCCGCCGAGTGCAGCAGCCTTGGGCTGCTTGGTCATGCCGCCAATCACAGCCAGCATCGGGAAGCCAACGGCGATATTGAACGATGCGTACAACAATGCGCCGACAAACCAGTTGCCAGTGACCGTCTCGTTGTTTTCGCGGGCCACTGCATCGAGAGTCTCGATCGGGGCGTTGTAGCTGAAAATCGAGTAGGTGGTGATGATCAACACCATCGCCAGCAGGAAAGGCATCACCGCGCTGATCAAATCAATGATGCGTTTGACGTTCATGCACAGGGTAGCGATCACCAGTACAGCCATCAGTGCACCGCCAAACAATGGAGACAGGTCGTATTGCTGGGCAAAGATCGAACCGCTACCCGCCAGCATCACCACTCCGACGCCGTACAGGAAGAAGGACAGCACGACATCAACAACCCACCCCAGACGAGCGCCAAACAGGATGTAGAGAACTTCTTTGTGGGAGTTCGCTTGCATCTTCGAACTCAATCGAGCGATCTGCATGCCGAGGAATGCGAACATCAAACCGCTCACCAGAGTGCCTACGATGCCTATCAACCCATAGCCGGTGAAAAACTGTAGCACCTCCTGCCCGGAAGCGAAGCCACCGCCAATGACGACAGACATGTATGCAAGAGCAATCTGGACCGACTGTTTATTCATTACACTTTTCTCATTCTTAGACTTATTAGGTGCACGGGAAAAGTGAGGCCATTAATGCCCTATCCTTTCCGCAGAGCGACTATCTCCATGGCTGCTCAAAAAAACATCGTGCTTTTTCGAACGGTGCAGGTACGCAGACGCCGAGCGCAGTATAGGAAGTGTTGAGCAGTTCTTTTCACCATATAAGTCACAAAATACGGAGCAAAATCCGCAAAAACCATGAACTTACAGCACATAAATACAGAACATGGCGAAAATGACCGCAAAAACACTCGAAACATTATGAAACAAGTATGCTTTTACAAATCAAACACTTAGCCAATTTCGACAAAAATCCCCAGGCGCGCACTCTCGCAGCGTGAGGCCTAAGGCCTGCCATCCCTCGAATCAAGCCAAGTGAAAAAATACGCGTCATTTACTGAGCGTTCCTTGCAAAAATAACTGACAATTGTCGTTACAGAACGCCGCTCCATAGCGTCCATCAACGCCCGTGTGGAACAGCACTTACACGCCGAGTAGAAGACATGAACCGTCGCAAGAAAATAACGCAGCTATTGAAGGCTCACGCCAAGAAAGCCAGTGCCAAGCTGGCACCGAAAAACAAGGTCAAGTACATCAGCAAAGCTGACCGGCTGAAGCTGGCTGCCGAGACCAGCCAGGACCCGATCACCTCATCCGAGAGCTGACGGATTTCAAACGCTGACTCTGCCAAGCGCCCATAGAGATCAGTTGCGCCAATGAATCAAGCGCTGCAGCCAGGATGAATTGACAGAGAAAGCATCACGCAATTGCTTGGCAGTGATCGTTCGATCTGCCACATCGAAAGCCAGCGCCGTTCGCAGGGCTGACCAGCAGTGTTTCGGCATGTTCTCAGGCGCTTGTAGCTCGCGCTCCAGATGCTGATTGCGGGCGTGATTCGAGGGAACTCGGCGAAAAGGGTGCTTGCCCTGCGCCAGCTCGTAGATCACGCAGGCCACGCCGTACACATCGGCACTGGCCGACAGCGCTTGGCCCTCTAGTAGTTCCGGGGCCGCATAGCCCGGCGTCCAGCCATTGAAGCGCTCGCGGCTCAAGTGCGGCAGACCGGGGAGGATGCCCTTCTGCGCCTGGCCGAGTCCGAAGTCAAACAGCCGCACGCCTTCTTCGCTGAGCATCACGTTGCTCGGCTGCATATCACCATGCAGCACGCCGCGGGCATGGGAGTAGGCCAATGCATCGAGCAACGGCAGCACGATGTCGTGCAACTCCTTCCACGGCAGGCCCAGGGGGCGATCGCAGAGCAAGTTATCCAGGGTCAGGCCACGCATGAATTCCATGGTGACAAATGCTCGTTGGCAGTCCGTGTCCACTTCAAAGGTGTACAAACGCAGTACGTTGTCGTGGCGCAGGCACCGGGTCAGGGCGAACTCGTTGTAGAGCAGCGCGCTGGCGTCCGGCGACTCGGCAAATTCTTCGCTGAGCACTTTCAGCGCGACGTAAGGGTCGGGATCGCCGAACTGTTCTCTCAGCAAGTCCCGTGCACGGTAAACAGCGCCCATACCGCCGGCACCGAGCAGACGCTCGATGCGGTAACGGCCTGCCAGCACCTCGGGTAGTTCACCGGTACTGGCCTTGGTTGGCGCCAGCGCAGCGTCAGCGTTGTACGATTTCGCGAACGCAAAGCAGGTCAGCCTGCTGCCCTGCTCTTCGCTCTCCAGCAGGTCGCTGATCGGTTGCATGTGTTCCGTCATTGGCGGATCACTACAGCTGTCAGGTTGTCCCGAGCCGAGCCCCGCAATGCGCCGTCAAACAATCGCTCCAGCGCAACTTGCGGGGCGGTGAGGCTCAAGGCATTGCCGAGTGCATCGCTGCCAAGTCCTTGATACAACCCATCGCTGCAGAGCAAAAACGCATCGCCGGGATACACCTCCAGTTCCAGCACATCCAGAGTCAGTTGCTCGGCAGCGCCTACAGCGCGGGTCAGAGCATGAGCTGCCGGATGGTCCTTGGCCTGCTCGACGCTCATGTGTTGCTCGTCGATCAGTTGCTGTTGCAGCGAATGGTCTTTGGACAGCTGATACAAACGCTGGCCACGCCACAGGTAGCAGCGGCTATCACCGGCCCAGATGCAGGCCGCGCGGCTGCCTTCTACCAACAGCGCCACCACGGTGCTGCCCATGATGCTGTCGTGACACCCAGCAGTGACCGTCAACTCCTGACTCAATCGGCGGTTGAGCCAGTGCAGGCACTGACGAATACCTTTGAGTCGTTCATCGAAATCATCCAGCACCGGCAATTGCGCCAGGCTGTCGACGATCAACTGGCTAGCGATATTGCCTTTCTGATGCCCTCCCATGCCGTCCGCAACCACCCACAACCCTTGCTGCGCAGCGTCCAGGAAAGCATCTTCGTTGCGCGCCCGAACCTTGCCTGCATCGGTGCGCGCAACGCTGCGCCAGGGACTGGCCACCCGCATCAGAGTTGCACCGGCAGGCGGAAGGTGCGCAACACGCCCGTGTCGAAAGGGTTTGGCGCGCGTTGACTTGTTAACAAGTAATTGGCGCGCAGGCCTCCTACGTCAGCCTTGAGCACCAGCACGTCACGGCCGGTCAGGTATTCGGTCTGCATCAAATCAAACAGACGGAACAACGACCAAGGGCCGGTGTTCTTCTCGATCCCCAGCGGGCGGCCGACCATTTTGTCGAGCACCAGACTGGCACGCCCGTCTTCAGCGTCGGTTGGCCATTTGAACGACACCGGTACTATCGGGCCATGACGGTATTCAATGGTCGTGTCGCCAAACCTGAGCGCCGAACGGCTGACAGCCGGGTCGAGGGTGTACGGCTCCAGTTTGAACTGCACCTGAGGCTCGGCCGGATTGTCGGCGAAGAAGCTCTGCCGGATAACCCGCGCGGCGGCCATCTGATCAAGGTAGACCTTGGAAATCGGCAGACTCTGACCATCGACGCTGCGCATGCGATAGTGACCCGGATCACCGCTGACAAACGCACGCAGGTAGCTGTCGAAGAACTGGTCGGCAATCCCTTGGGCCTTGAAAAACTCGCGAAAGTCGCTGATTGCCACGTCACTGGCGCTGTGGGCGCTAAACGGGTAGCGCTTGCTGATCGCCTTGGCGTAAAAGCTGTACAACTCACTCTGATAGCGCTGATTCAAATATCGATAGGCGTCGCTGAGTACCAGGCGCCAGGTGTCTTCAGCCAATACGTTGAACCACACGCCTACAGGCCGCGGCAGACGTCCAGACGCAGTGCGCAGGTTGCTCAGCGCATCACGCTGGCCACCCATGCGGATCTTGGCCACTTCGAACGCGGCCTGCTCCGGCGAGCTGGAACGGGCCAGACTGGCCATCTGCATTTGCAGCTCATTGAGGGCGGTCATGGCCGGGATCAGGTCAGCGGTTGGGCCGTTGTTGTCGTCGAGTAAGCGGTGCAGCGACTCAAAGCGACTTTGCAAGGATTTCCTCGCGGTATCCGGAAGCTTTTTCACCAAGGCGTCTGACGCCTTGCCCGCCGTAGCGACCGCCAGTTTTCCGAGCTTACTGCCCTTTTGTACCGGTTTCCCTGCCGCATCGGCGGCGTCATCTACCGTATCGGCGACCACTGGGAATCGGGTGTTTTCACGCACTTGAACCAACAGTTGCAGGATCGGTGAGTTGGCAGATGTCAGACCCGCCAACTGCTCGGCGCCGTCACTAAAATCGTTAATGGCCGCCAGCGCGATCCGGCCCACCGCTTCACCCCAGTAGTTGGCGTAGTCGCGAAAATACAGTTGCTCGAGTTCGACCAACAGGCGACGCAAATCCATACCACTGATACCCGAGCTTTCACCCAGTACCCAGTTGTCACTCAGGATCTCAGTGACCAGCATCGAGCCCTGAACCGAAAAATACTGCTCATAACCTTGTTGGGTGTAAAACCCCGGAATCACGTAATCAGTGCCCACAAACAACGCCCCCTGTGGGCCTAGGTGTTGGCTGAAACGGTAGTCCGGCAGATCACGGGCCTGCTCGCGCAGCATCCGATACACGACGTTGGCCAGGGACTCGCTGCGTAAAACCTGACGCGCCTGAGCCACTAGCTGATCATTTAGCGGATAGATAAACGGCTGCTTCAGCAAGCGCTCGAAGTGGCTGTTCAATCCGTTTTGTACAGCGGTATTGCCGGTGTAACGTTGAGACCATTGGCTAGCGACCCAGTCCTTGAGCCACGGCGCGTCGCGACGATCCTCCATGTTCAGCATCAGGTACCCTCCTCGACGCTAAGTTTGAGTTCGACGGTTTCGCCCGGACGTAGCTCCAGCTCCTCAGTCGCAACCATGTCTGGAGCCAGGGACTCCTTGGCGCGCTCGTACAGGCTGAAGAAGTCCGCGTTCTCGAACGCCACCGGGTGCTTGAGCTCAAACAGACGGACGACAATCGGCGACGGACGACCGTTGAGGTCAGGGTTCAGCTGATCGCTGGCGGTGAGCTTCAGGTTGAGTTTGGTCACGTTGGAATACGGCGACATTGACGAGCAACCGGCCATCAGCGCCAGAGCCACGAATGCAGTCAGCATCTTGAAAAAAACGGTCGCGCAGCGAGCCATGCGGGTCATCCTTGGTGGTCGGTGTAAAGGGTGGAAATCAAGCGGACCTGCTCTTCGTAGGCTTGGGCAAAGTCACGTGCCAACAGGCGCTCGCTCCAGTCATCGTCCTGACGCAGGGCCTGGTGATAACGCCCGAAGGCTCTCCAGCGACTGCCAGAAGTGGCGAGGATCGGCTTGTTGTCGCGTTCGAAACGCAAGGTCAACTGTTCTGGCGAGAAGTGCTCCAGCGTGCCGCGCACCGCTGCGCGACTCGCGGTCAGCAACGCCACCTGATGCGCCTGTCTGCGCCGCCAATGTGGTGATCAATGCCGGCATGAGCCTGACGCTCCAGGCCGGTGGTCAACACATCCTCATCACTGCAGGCGGCATTTTAAGCAGCGTGGACATTGTTCAGGGGGGCGCGCCCGTGGCGGGTGTTCCTTCGCTGCAAGCGGCCCAGGCGCTGGCCAGCGCACCGCAATCGATTATCGCTAGTCCGCTGTCCATCTTGGCCGCCGTCAAACAGAAAGCGGCGGACAAATGCCCACTGTGCGAGGCCTGTCGTGATGGTCTATGCAACACTGGAGAACGTGCATGATTACCCTTGAACAATGGTTGCAAGAGCAAACCCGGCAGGGACGACACCTTTACCTGGTACTGGATTCAGATGGCCAACTTGACGAGCGCAATGGGTTGGTCAGTGAACTGGGCGTCGATCACTACCGCAATCTGTACAGGGGAACACCTGCTGATTCATTGGCGAACGTTGCTCCCTGCCTCTTCCGGTTGGACGCGGTTGAGCATCCGACCCTTCAGGCCCTGCTCAAGACACCGGACCGTCATTGGGGCTGGCTTGCCAGCGCCGCAAGCGCTGACCTCGATGCGTTGACCGCCCATTGGCAGAAGCGTCTGGTGACCGGTGAGCGGCCGAACCAAGCGCTTTATCGCTTTCACGATAACCGCGTACTGGGGCGTGCACTGGCCTACCTGCAACCCGAGCAGCGTGCGGACTACCTCGGCCTCATGACCAGCGTGTGTTATTGGCAGGCTGAGCAGTGGACTGTTACCGACAACCCTGATCCCGGTATTCATCCCCTGCCCACAGACCCCGCCTGGTGCCATATCCCTACGCCTGACGAAACCTTCATGGGCATACAGTTCGACAATACGCGCCGTTACCTGGTCCGCGAGCACTTCGACACGCTGCTCGATCTGGCCCGAGAACAAGACATTGATGCCTGGCTACGGGGCCAGCTCGACCTGGCGCACACCTGGGGCTGGCAGGGACCCGACAGCATTCACTTTTTGCTGATGCAAAGCTTGCAGGCGCCGGATTCCAACCCACCCAAAAACTGGCTACCCCGGCCAAACGAAACTCCGGCGATGCACTTTGACCGGGTTTATTAGCAAGCGCTGTATTGGCAGGGAGATGGCCCCGTATGAAACGCGTTATTCACCGTTTAATTCTTGGCAGTTGCCTGGCCCTGACTGGCGGCTGCTCAGCCACAGGGAAGTCCGACACTTTTACCCTGACCGCCGACATGCCACCGGGCTTTGCCTATGTCGCGAAAGTGACCTACGTACCTGTCCCCGGTCAATCTTGCAACCTGGGCAGGTATAACAATGTGAAACAGCAGTTCAATCGCGAATGGTGGTCTGAATACAAGCCCGATGTAGAGATTGAAATACACCTCACCCGCAAAGGCTGTGAGTTGGTGCTGAATGGCATAGACCTTGAGATCAATGGGGTATATGGCAAAGATTTTGGTGACTCCGGCGGAGATTCCGGGTTTATCGCGGTGCGCGATTATCTCGACGCTCGCGACAAAGGCTCCTTCAATGCTGCTGGCGAAAGCCAGATTTCGGGGCAGTGCCAGTGGACTTTCCGGACCTCGGGAGGCTTGCGTCGTATTGTAAAAATCCTCTTCTGCAAAAACACCGATGCCCAGGGCAATGTCACCAAAGGTCGTCCGTTCGCCGCGTACACCCTTGATCAGCTACCAGGCAAAACCGTGAAACTGAAAATCAAGTTGGCCGATGAGGAAAGACCTTACATGAAGGACACCTGGGTCAAGGTGCCCGGTGGATGGAAACGCTGTATGGGAGACAATTTTGAAGACCAATATGCCTTTTGCTATGGCAATTACAAAGACTTCAGCACCTTCCGCATGCCGGATGGCCGCGACACCTGCACCATTTACCCCGGTTGTACCGAAAACAAGGAGGTGACCCCATGATACCTGCACTGCCAGAACGTGACAGGTCATCCATGGATGGCACAATTCACGCTTGCCCTTTACGGGAACACTCGACCAGTTTTCAGTTAGTGGACGAGTTTGGTGATGGACAACCTTATGCCGGGCTGACCTATCAGATCATCGACTACGAAGACATTATCTACACCGGCAAGCTGGATGTGACAGGCTCCGGGAAAGTGGAAAACCACTACTGCGGCCCTGTGGTGCTGACGCTGAATCAGCCCTATCAGGGACGCGAGAAAACCTACACAGTTTTAAGTGGAAGAGATCACTACCCCCTACCCATCACCGAACTACAGGTGCGAGCCGAGAAAACTCGCTTCTCCAATAAGTCCGGTCTTCGCACTCAATCCAATCCTGCACAAGACAAGACCAATGTGGGAGCATTTTATCAGGTAGAGGTACGAGAACTCGTAGAGCACGGCGCACACCTGCCGCCGTTGGCCGCACGCCATTCCCCTCCCAACTTCCATGTCTTTAAGCTGTTTCGACCGCTACCTATCAAAGGAAGTGCTGGTTACAAACCTGAGCTAGCGAAACGTTTCGGCGTTCCGCTGATGCCGAACAGGCACAGCGTGCTGGAGGTGCGCCCTCTGCGCGCCCTGCGCCCAATGCTGTCACCCAGCAACGATTTCTGCGCGCTCAACCTCTACCAACTGGCGCTGATGTCGACACTGAGTTACAGCGACTTTGCCCAGCAGCCCATCGATCATCCGGTAGAAACCGACACAGTGAGCTTTCCGCTAAAGCCGAGCATCGGCAATTGGTTTGCTGACGCGTTAGCAAAATTTGACGAGCTTTGGCAGGTGGATGCCGCGCAGGCCGGGGGGAAGGCGTATTACCCGTTGTATGAGGAGGTGCCGTACTCCAGACGCCTGGAGGTGGTGCCCTTCGACCCGGAACTCTACCCGCAGGTTAATAGCCCAAGCCTGGGGGAAAAGCAGGAAAATCCGGCGACTATTCACTGGTTTGATGATCGTGCACATGACGGTGGCACCGATACCCAAGCCTTCATCACTCACCATGATGCGCTGATTCTTCTCTCGATCCGGGGCACCGCCAGTGTGGCTGATGCCTTGCGCGACATGGATGCGACTCAGGTGCCCTTTGGCGATTCACCTGGCAAGGTGCACAACGGATTTTATGGTGCGGCCAAGGTGGCCTACCTTTTTGTCACTCGTTACCTGGACAAGTTTTACAGCGGACAAAAACTGGTTATCACCGGGCACAGCCTGGGCGGGGCGATTGCCTTGATCGTGTCTGAAATGCTACGACGTCGACCGGATTTCACTTATGACATCGTGCTTTACACCTATGGCGCCCCCCGGGCCGGTGACAAGGTCTTCGTAGAGGGGGCCAAGCCGCTGGTTCACCACCGCATAGTTAACCACAACGACCCGGTGCCCAGCGTTCCATCGACATGGATGAATACGTCCACCCAGCGGGAGTACATGGCACAGGGTGTCGTTACCGTGTTGAACCCGGCTATCGGGGTGGCATCGCTGGTACTGGGCATGGTCAACATGACCGGTGAGCCCTACGCTCACCACGGCACACTGCGACACTTCATGCCGGTCTACTTTAACGCGGGCATCATGTCCTCGATCCTCTGGAAGCCGGGGTGCAGCACCATCAACGACCACGGTTGTGCCGTAGCGCTGAAGGCAACCGACGGCCTGCCCTCCCGTGGCTCATTCTTGCGACAAGTGATTGATAATGCCCACCACAAAATGGTCGTCAGCTACATTCCCAACTGCTGGGCCAGCCTGCGCCGCTGGCAGGATGCTCAGGAGTCCAATCGCTCATTGGTGACTATTGATGAGTTTGAGCAGGTGGATGAGGCATTAACCAATGCCAAGCGGCAAGTACTCACCCTGGAGAGCCGCCTGGCGGCGAGCTCCGACAAATATGTCCGTAATCAAGCCGCGGCGATGGCCGCTCTTCAACAAGAGTTTCGCAACATAGAGATCACGCGCACGCGGCTGAGCGAGTTACGGGTTAGCCGTGTCAGTGAGGCCGATGTGTATGGCGTGTTCGCGGGACTACCCAAACTGACTGATGAGGATTTGCCTCGCTGGAAAGCTCATGCAGAGAACCGTAAGGAGGAACAACTGGCAATGGCTCCGCCAGCAGCCGGCGATGATGAGCGGGCGATAGCAGCCATTATCGGAGTCCGCATTCCGGGAACACCCTTCAATTTCGATATTGATTCGATTGTCTAGCCTGATACCTGCAGCGTGTGAGCATTTCATGCAACTGCGGGCTAGAAAATGGCACCTGATGCTCCCATGACACCCCGGACGCCAACACAACTTACAACCGGCAAGCTCTGGGCATGTCCCCCCGCCTTGCACCGTTACGGCATGAACTTTAAGGAAAAACGCCGCCGACCTCATCATGAGAGAGCGGCGTCTTTCTTGGCTAGAGTCAGCCAGGCACCAAACACCTTTGAGTGACTGTAAAGGCTACTGACTCCAGACGATTCACAATGACTGATCCCAGTTAGTCATCAAAAAACTGAACACGGCAAACACGACCAGAACAATGACAAATATGTGTTTCTTATGGATTTTAGTTTTCATATCGCTCCCCTTTTTGGTCTAAAAATGCCTCGGTAGCCCAAGCCAGGGATTGAGCATAGCTAATCAGGCCAAACCGTTGTGCCTTTGCTCCTCGAAAACACTGCCTTAACGTTTTTATCGGCGCGAAAGCTCGTCCAAAGGCTTGCCCCTACCCTTCTCCAAAGCCGCAAACCCGCGCTGCAGATCCTCGATCAAGGCGGCGACATCCTCCAGCCCGATATGCAAGCGCAACACAGGGTTCAGTGAGCGATCAGCCGCACTGTTGCGATCTTGTGTATCGGCTACGGTAATCAGACTTTCAAAACCGCCCCAGGAAGCCCCCAACCCGAACACCTGCAGCGCATCAATGAAGCGTTCAACACAGGCGGTGTCCGTGTCGTTCAGCTCAAAAGACAGCAAGCCATTGCTGCCCGTGAAATCCCGCTTCCAACAAGCATGATCAGGATGATCGGGCAAAGCCGGATGGAACACACGTTTCACCTGCGGTTGCGCCTGCAACCAATGGGCGACTTCCAGGGCCTGGCGCTCATGCACTTCCAGTCGGGGCGCCAGGGTTCGAGCGCCGCGCAGGACCAGGTAGGCATCATCGGGGCTGACCGTTGCTCCAAAGTTGTCGCTCATTGAAGCGAGTGCCGGCCATGCCTCTTCACGGGTGCAGACACTGCCCATGAGCACGTCGCTATGACCGCTCAGGTACTTGGTCAGCGCCATGATCGAGATGTCTGCGCCAAGCGCCAGCGGTCGGTACAGATAACCCGAGCCCCAGGTGTTGTCGACGGCCACCAGGATGCCGCGCTTTTTGCACAGCGCCACAATGGCCGGCAAATCGCACAGTTCATACAGCAATGAGCCTGGCACTTCGGTGTAGATCATTTTGGTGTTGGCTTGCAGTTGAGCCTCAAGGTCGTGGCCGTTCGCAGCGAAATAGCTGACCTCAATACCGAAAGGCTGGAGAAACTCCCGCGCCAGACGCCGCACCGGCGCGTACACCGCATCGGTAATCAGCACATGATCACCGGGCCGCAGGTACGCCACAAACACCTGCGCCACAGCCGCCAGGCCGGTACCGAACAACCGCGTGCGGTACCCCCCCTCCAGCTCAGTGACCAGGTCTTCGAGGGCGAACGCCGTCGGGTTGCCGCGAGCACCGTAGCTGAGCACGCGCTCATGATCGCGCCGGGCCCGGGCGTCACGCATCTGTGCCAGGTTATCGAACAGTACGGTGCTCAGACGAGTGACCGGCACATTGACCGCCCGCCCGCCGATACCCTGGGCCCGTGCCGCATGCACCAAGCGCGTGCGCACCCGTTCATCTGGACGTACTGTCGGCTGCAAAGGATTGAGGCTGGCGATTTCGTCGGCGCTCATTTGCGCCAGCAGACCGATTTCCCAGGCAAGGTACTGGCGCGCCGCATCCTTGTTGCCCGTGTGGCGATCATGGGTGAAGAACAGAAAATCGATGCATTGATCATCGGTTGGACTGTCCGGGCTTTCCTCCACGGCGAATCCTGCTGCACGCCAGGCCTCGAGTCCGCCGTCCAGCAATTGCACGTGCGCACGCAGGGCTTCGGGCAATTCACGGGCGGCTAACGCAGCGAGTTGCGCTTGATCAGCCAACAGCACAACCGGTCGCTGTTCACCCGCCACATGCTGCGCAAGCAACGAGCGGATCGACCAGCGTGAACCGGCAATATGGCCTTTGCGATAGGCACTGCTCGCACGCAGGTCGATCAACGCAACCGCCTTGTCTTTCAGTGCATCCGCCAGTGCCTGCGCCGAGATCAATGGCAGCGCCTCATGGCCGACCACATCGCCTTCGGGTAACGCCAGACCGCTGTTCACGCCCTCTGCCAGCAGATACACCTCATGGCCCGACTGGCGCAGCCAGCTCGCAACAATCGGCGCACGTACGCCATCGCTGTCAATCAGCACCACCCGCGCCTGGCGCACACCGATATACAGGTCGGTCGATTGAATCAGCTGTCCGCCCGGCGTATGTTGCGCGCCGGTCAGGCTGCCCGCGGCAAACTCCTCTGCAGTGCGCACATCACACAGGAACAGGCTGCGCCGCGCATCCGCAGCCCACTGCTCAACCTGGACCGCGGCTACCGTTTTCACCCCCGCCCGTTCCGCCAGTTGCGAAGCGGCCAGCCGCTGCACAGGCAATGATGCCGTGGACACCCCATCGGCATAGCGACGGCGGCTGCCGTGCTCCAGCTCAAAGTCTTCAAGATCCCAACCCTGAGTGCCGTTTTCCAGGGCATAGACCGGATTCTTCACCCCCAGATTGATGAGGGTTTGTGCGCCGATGATGCTGCGGGTTCGCCCGGCGCAGTTGACCACGATCGGTGTTTTTTCGTCCGCCACCAGGTCATGGATGCGATACCCCAACTCACCGTTCGGGCAGCACACAGAACCCGGAATGGTCATTTTTCGGTATTCATCGAACGGACGACCGTCGAGTAGCACCAAAGGCTCGCCCCGGCTTTGCCAGTCGGCCAGTTGTTGTGCGGTGACATGGGGCGTATGGCTGACCTGTTCGACCAATTCGCCAAATGCCTTGGACGGTACATGCACCCCGGCAAACAACTGATAACCAGCTGCCTGCCAGCCATCGGCACCGCCCTGAAGCACGTGTACGCGTTCATACCCCAACGCCTGGAGGCGCCGGGCTGAACGTGCCGCAACATCGCTGCCGTTCTGGTCGTAGATCACCAGTCGCACCTGCAGGTTGGGCGCCAGTCGCCGGACCTCCAGTTCCAATCGGCTGTACGGCAGGTTGACCCCGAAAAACAGATGGGCCTCTCCATACTGGCCATGCTCGCGCACATCAAACAGGGCGATTTCCTGCCCGTCGAACAGCCACTGCTGCAAGTGTCCCGGGGTTACGGTCTGGCTCATGGGAATTCCGTTAAAAAATGATGGATGCGCCGCAAAGCGCTTATGCATAGGCCTTGATCGACGGCGCCATTTGCGAGGCGTTGTAATTGAGAATGCGCCCGTCGGCCTCGACGCCGTAGCGACCATTGAGCGACTCCAGCGGCAAACCGTAGAGATGGAAATGCAGGGTCGCCTGCTCGCCTTCGACGCGAATGCCGTGCAGGTCGTCGCCCAGAAACGAAATCGACGTGCCAGGTTGCACGACCACTTCCTGCTGCAGGTGCAATGTCGTGAACCCTGGCTCGCGACCTTCGTCGTCACGGCCATACACGTAGTTGATCTCCTGGCCTTCAACAGCGCTGATGATTGCCCAGGTTTCATGGTTGTGAGCAATCGTGCTTTTGCCTGGCAACAACGAGTTCAGGTACAGCGTTGGGGTGTCGCCATCGTCATTCAGGCGGTAGCGAAACGCGGTGGTACCCTGCCCCGGCACCGGTGCCGGGAATTCATCGAAATTGAACAGATCACGACGCTCGGCCAGTGCCTCGAGCAGGGTAACGATGTGCACCAGTGCAGAACGGTCGACACCGGATTGGTTAATGACACGGATTTTCTTCAGGAAATCCTCGATGATGGCGGCACGGTTTTCGGTACTCATTGGCAGGCTCCTCGTTATTAGACAGACAAGCTGTAGCGACCCAGGTTGGTCAGCAGGTACGGATCGTTGGCAACGACGGGACGGCGTCCCGGATCGCCCAAGGCATGCCGCAGGAATGCCTGGGTGCGCACGCTGGCTGGGCGTTGAAAAATCTGTTCGGCGCTGCCGTGCTCGACGATCACGCCGTTTTCGGTGAAGTAAACAATGTCACTGATCTCTTCGGCGAAACGCATCTCATGGGTGACCAACACGCACGTCATGCCCTCTTCGGTCAACTCGCGAATCACCGTCAGTACTTCGCCGACGGTTTCAGGATCGAGGGCAGAGGTCACTTCATCGAACAGGATCAGTTCCGGGCGCATCGCCAGGGCCCGGGCAATTGCCACGCGCTGTTGCTGGCCCCCGGACAGTTGTCCCGGATAGGCATCGGCCTTGTGCTCCATGCGCACTTTGGCCAGCAAGGCGCGGGCGTCTTTTTCGGCATCGGCGCGACTGCGCCCCAGCACTTTGCGTGGCGCGATCACCAGGTTCTCCAGCACTGATAGATGCGGGAACAAGTTGTACTGTTGAAAGACAAACCCCACGCGCTTGCGCAACTCGATGCGCTGCGGTTCCTGGGCCATCGTGTGTACCTCGGCGGCACCGACGCGCAGGGTGCCGCGCTGGGGCTGCAACAGCCCGGTGATGCAGCGCAGGATGGTCGATTTGCCAGACCCCGATGGGCCGATGATCGACACCGCCTGACCTCGATACACGTCCAGATCAATGCCCTTGAGCACCGGGTTACCGCCAAACGACAGGTGTACATCGCGCAGGCTGACCAGAGGCTCGGCGACGGTTTCAATAGAAGGCATAACGTCGCTCCAGGCGCTGGGTGAGACGGGAAATCGGATAGCAATATGCAAAGAACATCACCAGCAGACTCAGGTAAACCACCACGGTGAAGCCGGTCATGTTCACGGTGTTACTGGCAATCTGGGCGGTATCGATCACGTCGTGCACGCCCACAAGCGAGGCCAGCGCCGTGCCCATGGTGATCACCGCATACAGGTTCATCCACGGCGGCAACATGCGCTTGAAGCACTGGGGCAGAATGATCGAGCTGAAAATCTGCCAGCGTGTAAACGCCAGGGATCGCGCTGCTTCCCACTGCGTGCTCGGGATCGAAGCAATGGCGCCGCGGAAGATTTCAGCGACGTTGGCACTGGCCGGCAAGGCCAGCCCGATCGTTACCTTGACCCAGTCCGGAAACGGAAGGTAGGCGCTCCCGATCTTGATCTCGAACGGGAATACATAAGTGGTGAAATAGATCAGCACCAGCCAGGGCGCATTGCGAAAAACGTGCACCCAGATTCGCGCAGGCTTTCGCAGCACCCACAATGGCGACAAGGCCAACGCCCCCACCAGCAACCCCAGCACTGAACCCAGCGTGATGGCGACCAGGCTGATCAGAATGTTCTGGCCAAAGCCCGCAGCCAAGGCTGGCGACCATTGCACAAGTGCTTTCAACACCGGGCTTTGCGGGGTAAACCACAACAGCCAGAATACGGCGCCGAGCAACAGCAGCAGCGTGCCCAAATGCCGTCGCGACCAGGCCACTGATGCAGTGACAGACGATTCAATGGCCATAGCCGGGCATCCTCAGGCGCGCTTCCAGATAGCGCCCCACTCCATTGACGATAAAACTCAGCAGACCAAAAAAGCTCAGGATCAGGATCATCAGTTCCAATACGTTATCGCTCTGCGTCCAGATCATGATCGACGCGTAGGTGATGTCGCCGACGGCAATTGCCGAGGCGACGGCGGTCATCTTTACCAGGTCGATCAGGTTGTTGATCAACGACGGCAATGCGAAGCGCAGGGCCAACGGCAACTGCACGTGCCATAGCAACTGGCGGCTGCTGAATGCCAACGAACTGGCGGCTTCCAGCGTCACTGCCGGCACAGCTTCGATGCCCGCACGCAGGGCCTCTGCATGAAAGGCCCCCTTGTGCAGCGAGATCACGATCACCACCCAGGCAAAGGGCGTCAGCGGGTTCGCCGCACCGACCGCCTGGGTCAGCAACATGTTCAACACGAGGAAGGCGCAATACAGCTGCACCAGAGTCGGCGTGTTGCGGGTGACTTCGACGAACACCCGCGCAGGTTTTGCCAGCCACGGGTTGCCCGATGTCAGCATGGCCGCCAGTCCAACCCCGGCGAGCAAACTGCCGATGATGGTAAACAGGCACAACCACACCGTGGTCAACGCCCCTTGCACAAGGGTGCCCCGCTGATAGGCATCCAGCAGAAAGTTGTAGTTCAGACCAAACCCGGCGGCCCAGTGGACGAAAAGCTCCAGCCAATGACTCATGGGCAACTACCTTGGAGAGCAGCCGCAATGCGGCGACCTGTTAAATACGATGAGGGGGAATCAGGCGCCGTCGCCCTGGAACTGCTTTTGCAATTCGACCAGTGCAGGTGACGCGGGGGTGATGTGATTGCGGGTCTGGGCTTCGATCAACCAGCCGCTGCGGTGCAGCTCCTTGACGATCGGGTCAAGCCTGGCCTGGGTGTCGCTTTCACCACGACGCGTCCAGATCACGGACGGTGCCGGGTTGAGCTCCGGACTTAGGGCACGATAGCCTTGCCATTCGGGGTTGTCGGCGATTAACGGGTTGATCAGTGTGGCGTCATGTACCGCCGCAACGCAGTTACTGCCACGCAGTGCCAACAAGGATTCGGATGAACTTTTGAACGCCTTCAACTCAACGCCCAACTCGGTCAGCGGCTTGATGTAGCTGCTGCCTTGAGAGGTGCAGACGGGTTGCCCCTTCAGGTCTTCCCAACGAGTGATCTTGCTGTCCTTGAGCACCGCGGCGGTACCGCCAACCCGGTAAAACGGTGTCGGTACAAACCCGAGGATTTCGCCGCGCTCTGGCGTCCATTCCATGTTGGCGATCAGCAAGTCCACTTTGCCCTGCTGTAGAAATTGCACACGGTTGGCAGGTAATACCGGCACCAGTTGCACTTCAACATTCAACTGCCGACCCAGTTCCTGAGCGAGTTCAACGTTCAAGCCGCGCGGCTTCTGAGTGCTCGGGTCTATCCCGCCAAAGGGGCCGCCTGACAGCAGCACGCCAACGGCCAACACATGACGCTGCTCGATCTTGTCCAGTGTCGCGTCAGCCTGGACAGCGGTGCTGGCCGCCAATGAGACCAGGGCGCCCAACAGTACAGGCAATAGACGTCTTACAGGCGCGCGCTCAAGCAACATGGATTTCCCCTCATGAATGACCGGGAAAAGCCCGATCCAATAAGTGGACATCCTGCGTACAGCACGGAGGTAACGGAAATACAAATATCTAATATCGTTATAACTGAGCCGGTTTCAATTTTTAGACAAATGCTTATAAGCCTGGATTTACGGGCCAATGTGAGTATTCAAAGAAATAACTTCGTGCAAACACATAAAAATATGTAATGTTTAGGTTCTCACTCCTGATATAAAAAAAGCCTCCATGTCGACCCTGGATCTCGAGTTACTGCGCACCTTCATTGCCGTGGTCGACCACCACAGCTTTGCCGAGGCCGGCGTGCAACTGGCCCGCACACAATCGTCGGTCACTCAGCACATGCAACGCCTGGAGCAACAGGTCGGGGTTAGCCTGTTTGAAAAGCGCGGCCGACAAAAACAGCTCACGGAAGCCGGACAGCAGTTGCTACGCCATGCCCGCCAGATGCTCTCGCTCAACAATGATGCGCTGAATTCCTTGCGCGAAAGCAGCTTGAGCGGCGTGCTGCGCATTGGCTCACCCCATGACATCGCGGACACCATCCTGCCCCCCATCCTGAGCCACATCGCGCGCTCGGCGCCGCGTTTGCGCCTGGAAATCGACGTCGGCAGAAGCCCTTTCCTGATGGACGACCTGCATCGGGGCAAGGTGGACATGGTGATTTCCACTCGCGAAGACCCGAACCTGGAAGGCTTTGCCCTGCGCACCTCACCTGTATGGTGGATTTGCTCCGCGCAGTACCTTCACACCCCCGGGGAGCCGATACCGTTGATTCTGGTGGATGAGCCCAGCATCTATCGACGATATGCCCTTGAGGCACTGGAGAGCGCCAACATTGCTTGGCGCCAGGCTTACCTGGCATCGAACCTGATCGGCATCAAGGCGGCAACACGGGCAGGCCTTGGCGTCACTGCCAGAAGCATGGAAATGCTGGGCCCGGATATGCGGGTGCTGGGTGAAAGCGATGGTTTGCCCCGCCTGCCGGACGTCACCTACTACCTGTGGATTCGGCCCAACACCCTGAACCCCCTGGTTCGTCGAGCCTATGAGTTGATTCGTAGCCACCGCGGGCACTGAGTGCCGCTGAAGCCTGCGGCACAGGTCAGCCTGTACGAACAAATCGAGGGGCAACGGCGTCGCTGCCCCTTGATAATGGATCAGACTCACTAAAACGAAGGCACAAAAAAAAGGGCACCGCGTTAGCGTATGCCCTTTTTTATCGAATCTTGGCGGGAAACCAGGGATTCGAACCCTGGGAACGCTATTAACGTTCGCCGGTTTTCAAGACCGGTATAAAGACCGCGACGGGCCATGGCCTAGAGCCTATTTTCCTTTCCGAAACTTTTTGTTTTCAGCGCCTCTGTAGACTGCATTCTATAAGGCCTCAACATCTAGTATCGGAACTGATTTTCACTCTTCCTACGGCGTCCTGCCGACCAAACAACCTCCCTTTGTTTCAGCAAAAAAGATACACCTAGAAGCCTAGCACCCCATGCTTGCATAGCTCCTAAAAGCCCTATGAAATCATGGCTTTGCATCTCGCGCTCGCTGCAACGACGCCCCACGATGCTCTACCATGATGAGCTATTCCCCGAATTTCCCCCGACGCACTATTCTCTCTTCCCCCGGCCTCCTGCCAAAGTTCACCTATCCCTTTTTGCGAAAAAAGAAACATCGTCGGGATCAATTACATGACCCAGAAATAGCCCGGCGCGGTCAGCCTCCTCCCACTCAACTAATCCCCAAAGCCTGGCTGCGTCAGCAAGCTCTAGCATTTCAGATAGCTCATCACTGCGCACCTGACGGCGCTCATGAGCGAGCATCGCTAGATCTACAAGCTTGCGCCAATGACCCTCAGGGTCGGTAACCAAGTCGAATTGTTGCTTGCTCGCGGCTTGCCAGTCAGCAAGCGGGTTTTCAACGTAGCGCTTCATTTTAAAATACTGTACTTATGAACAGTATTTGTAACAGCTTCGCATGAATGGATAAAGCTCCGCTCAGCGGAGGGCGACTCTCCGTCATGCCGGCCGAACACAATCCGCCTATAGCAGTAATGAACAATCAGCTCAGCGCTGGTAATCTCGGCGCCACGTTCGTCCGACATTAAGGGATGGAGGCGAAAATAGAAGCCCTGGAGTCGCGAACCTCCGGGGCTTTGCTTTTTGCGCTGGTTGGCAGATAAGCCCTATTCCGTTTTTTCTACATGAATTGAGGTCGTGCTAATTTTTACGACCACGAATGTAGGTCACTGACACACCCTCAACACATACTCCTGCAACCCCTTCAAGGCTGCCCGGTCTTTGATGATCCTTGCCCTGATATCGAAAACAGTTCGTCCAGCAACTCCAGCGAGTTCGACGGTTCCACCATCATCCAGGCGGGCGGTGCTGGTAGTATCGGGCAGATTGCCGCTACTGGCACTACAACGCCCTGCGATGCGCAGCCGGCGATCACCAGCGGCAACATCAGCATGCAGCCTTTCATTTTCAGCGAGAGCACTCGTCTTCTCCTTGGTTGCTTTGGCGTCGAGTTCGGCCAGGGCCTTTTGAGTGGCCTGCTGTTTCTCTATTGCCTGCCGTGCCTGAGCGGCGGCAGCGTTGGAAATGGTAATCAGGTCGGTTTGATATGACATGCTCAGGTCGGCCAGTTGCTTGCCGTAGCGCCAAGAGCTCACTGTCCATGTGGAAAAACAAGCAATGGACATCAGCAGTACAATCCCTATCCAGCGCCCCGGACTCACGCCAACACCTTGAGCGCCTTGGCGTACAGCGCCTGCCGATCGGCCGCGCCATTCTGACCACCGTTGATGCGCTGGGTGATCTTGTCGAACTGGCCCGCGTCGGCCAAGGTGCTGAGACCCCTGCTCGCCCAGAACCATGCCGCCGACATACAAGCGTGCTGCGGCTTCTCCAGCAGCTCTGGCTCATTGATCAAGTCGAGGGCCAGCGCTTCGCCGCACGCTTTGTAGTTGGCGCGACCAGTGATCTGAATCAGGCCACGGCCGCGATACTTGGAGCCGTCACCCGCCACGGTATTACCCAAGTCTGCCCTGCCCTCGTAACGGGCCTGCGCTTTGGTTGGGCCCCATATCTCTTTCACATACTTGAGCTGGCCAGACTCATGACCGATCTGAGCAACGAATGCCGCCACGCGTTTCAAACCAACGATCTGGTAGTGGTTCATGGCGGTGTTTAGTGCTGACACAAAAACGCCGGCTGACTGGCCGGCGTTAGGAAAAATATGCAGCAATTGCTGCTTTGAAATAGGCATAAGGCCTCCAGTTTTTACAAATATTTAATATTTAGAGCTATACCATTCGTTAGTGGCTATTTGATATTGTTCCAACTCCAAAAATAATTACCCGGAAGCAACGTCATGAGTACGGCCTCTAAACGTGGATGGATGTGGGCGTATCGCAAGATACGTGATCTTCACTGCTCTCGATTGACTGCGATCTACAGAGCGACTCTGTATGCAGTTCGAGGCGATACGGGGACTTTTCCCAGCACGTTAACTCAGCGAAAAATTCATATTCGCCGCTGACGACTGGGCTTATCACCACCTTAAAAGAGTCCAGATGTGAAGGTCGTCGGGTTAGAGCTGAACGATTTTCAGGGTCTTTTCAGGCTTCTTGCCTTTGACCTTGGCCTTACCCTTCTTGCCGGCATTGCACTCGATCGTGGTCGACCAGCCGGATTGGGTGAATACCTGTTCCCGGGAGTCCACCAGATACTCACCATCGAGCCCGTCCTTGAACCCCTGTGCGTTGATCATCCGTTCTGCGAACAGATCAGAGCGTCCGGGCATTTCCAGCCGCACACCTGCAGTCGAGCGGTTGAACGCAGCCAAGCGCGCCTTGGCGGCCTGCTCGGCGGCGGTCTTGTTCGGGTGGATATGCCGATCGGTATGCACCGGCGGCAGTCCGTCCGGGGCGTCGTCGTTGTTCAGATTCACCACCGCCAGTTTGCCGGTGGCTTTGTCCTGGTACTTGGTGCTGACGGCCTTGTGGGTCGATCGGTCGCCCAGCCGAAAGCTGTAGCGGCTGACGTCTGTCTTGTTGATGGTCACGACACCCAGTGTCTTGCCGCTGGCCGTGATACCGCCCTGACGCGGCATCACGATCAACTTGCCGTCTGCGACCTTGGCCGTGCAGTCGTGCTGTCGGGCCAGCCGGGTGATGAAATTGAAGTCTGATTCCCCCAGCTGGTCCGCCCGGGGCACGATCGTGGCCACCGTACAGGCTGGCTCCCAGCCGTTACGCCGCGCCACGGCGCTGACAATGGTGGCCAGGCTATCGCCCTCCCAGCTACCGCTTCGGGTCGTCTTGCCGCTGCCACGCATGTCGCTGGCCTTGCCGCGTATCACCAGCGTATCCGGCGGGCCGGAGACTTCGACCTCATCGACCACATAGCGACCCTCCCGGGACAAGGTCGACCCGGCATAGCCCAGATAGATTTCGATGCTGGCACCGCGAGACGGCAACGTCACGGCGCTGTCGCGGTCATCAATGCGCAACTCAAACTCGTCCGACTCCATCCCGGGCTTGTCCGAGGTGCGCAACAGAATCAGCCGGTCGTTGATCATCCGGGTGATATCGCTGCCATCGGCGACGATGCGAAAAACGGGCGTCATATCCAGCTCCAACAAAAAGCCCCGCACAAAGGCGGGGCTCAGGTTTTAAGGCGCGTTACGCGTAACGCTCAGCTCCAGAGCTGGACGGCCTGCTCATCGCTGGCCATCGCCAAGTCCGGCAACACGATCAGCACGCCGCCCCGATACGGCTCCGGTTCGGCTGCCAACCCGGGGTTGGCTTCCAGCACCGCATCCACGCTGCCATTGAGGTGGCCATAGGCGTTGTGGCAAATGGTGTACAGCTTGTCGCCATCAAGTGTTCTGCAGGTCCTCGCCATATCGGACGAACTCCAAACTAAAGCCCTGCTTGCGGGGAATTCCGCCCTGCAGGAACGCGCTCTGATCCTCGGTGATCGAGGTCAAACACCAATCCCCCAGGACAAAACCATAGCCCGTGGTGAGCCCCAGAGGCACCAACAACCCGCCAATGCTACGCAGGGTGTCCAGTTGCTTGAGACCGCCCCGGTGCCCGGGAAAGATCGAACCTTTGAGGGTGATTTTGTCGTCACCCATGCCCACTGCCTGCTGTGCCGGCCGACGCATCAGGCGCTCTTGCGAGGCCCAACGAAAACCACTCTGCCGGTTCAGTTCCTCAAAAGCCGCCGTGTCCAGGTTGAAGTAGTACGGCGGCGCCTCATGCTTGTGCGGCTGCAGGATCAGCAAGTGGGGGAACGGCTTCACCGCCTCCACTGCCGGGGTGGTATCAGTCGCAAACACGCTGGTGGGCAGGATGTTGCCCAGCGCGGGATTGATCTTGCCGGCAATCTGGTTGATCGCATTTTTGGCCCGCGTAGCCTGCTCGCTGAACACCCCCAGGCGCTGCTCGATCTGCGAGGCAGCGCGGGTGGCTTGGTTATAGACCGCGACCACCGAGCCCACCTTGGACTGTGCCGCGCTGATACTGCGCATGACCCGCTGCAGCTTTTCACCGACCATCGGGCCAATGATCGGCAGGGTCTCCAGCTCCGAAGCGGCGCCGCTGATTTCACTGATAGCACCGTTTACCGGCCCCATCATCCCGTCCAGGCTTCGCCGCCCCGCCTCCCCTGCAGTGGCCAAGTAACTGACGGTGCTTTGCATCTGTTCCATGTAGGCCATATCACCTCCTTACCCGATATGCGGGGCGTCGTATAACTTGCGGTCATTGGCGCGGCGGGCGTCGTCTTCCATCCGCCGGGCAAAGTCCTGGAACTGGCCCTGCATCATCGGCTGCAGCTTGCGCATGAACTCGTCAGGATCTTTGACATCGCCCTGAACGGTGATGGGCATATGCGGGGCAAAGGTGATTTTCTGATCCACCACTGCTGGCTTGGACTCAGGCTTTAGCATCAGCGGCGACGGGGCTTGCGTCCGACCGGACTGCGCCGACATCGAGCGCACCACATCGCCCGGCTCCGCATCACTGCCAAATAGCGACTTGGCAAACGACGACTTGCCGAACATACCGCCCACGGCATCACCACCCATGCCCCCCAGAAACGCGCCGACCAGGCCGCCCATCGCCGTGCCAATGATTGGCACCACGGAGCCGATCGCCGCGCCGGCAGCTGCACCGGCCATCGTGCCCGCCAGTCCGCCTGCAGCACCACCGTAACCCTCGGCCTTCTCTTCGGCCGTTTTGGCCGTGGTGTAGGTGTCAAAGGCCTTGATACCCGCCTCAAATAGCGAGCCGGCCGGGATGGCTTTCCCTGCCTTGCTGATGGTGCCCACGGCGTTCATCAACCGAGCGCCCAAACGCGGCGGCACGGGCGGTGGCGCCGGCGGGCGCGGTGGCCCCCGGCGCCGCGATCGACGGCCACCACGACCACCGCCACCTGGACCACCCCCGCCGAGTTCCCGAGCATTGACCACAAAGACCTTTTGCGTATGGTCAGGCCCGGCCTCATCGTCTCCGCCCTTGGCCTCCCGGATCACATCGAGCAGCTTCAGACCGGTTTCGACCGGGTCCAGTTTGGTATCCGCAGCACCCTCACCCTCCGGCGCGTCGTCCTTGCGACCCATCAGCGCACCGAGGCCGGCCGAGACCAGCGACTTGATCGCGTCACCCTTTCCGTCCCCATCACCGTCACCACCGCCCAGGGCGTCCTTGGCGTTGGTCACAAAGACCGACTGCACACCGGCGCGACCTGCGCCGCCGCCACCCAGTCCGCCCCGGGCCAGATTGACCAGACCCCGACCAATCTTGAACGCGCCCAGCAGACTGGTTACGACGCTGGCTCCGGTGGCTAATGCCGTCAGGCCCATCACCAGCTTGGGCGACTCGTCAGACAGCTTGGTGATGCCCTTGACCACCGTGGTCAGCCCGCTGGCCATCGCATCCGTAACCGGGCGAATGGCATCGCCCACGCTGCGCATGGCATCGTTGCCCGCCTGAATCGTCTCGGCCCATTTTTGCGATGAGGTATCGCGCCGTTCCGACAGGTTTTTATCCAAGATCCCAGAGGCCCCGGACGCCTCGCTTTTAAGTTGCTCGTACAGCGCCTTGTTCTGCACATAGGCGGTCAAAGCCGACTTGACCTGCATGTCGGCAAAGATATCGCCGGTGCGCAGCGCCTGCTCCAGACTGCTGAGCATGGCCTTGGCCTTTTCCGGGTTCGCTTCCTTGCTGATCTGGGCCGTGGCCTCGGCCATCTTGGCGGCTTTCTTCGGGTCGGTGGCTTCGATGTAGCGCTTGGCCAACCCGAAACTGGCTTCCAGCGTGGACATACCACCCTGAATGCCGGTGTTGAGCGAGCCCTGATAATCAATGCCCGCCTTTGAATAGGCATCCACCACTTCGCCGGAGCCGATTTTCTCCATCCAGTTTTTGAGGTTGTTGGCCGCCTCATCGGAGGTGCCGGCAGTTTTCATCTGCACCTGGAGCATCGCGCCCAGCTGCGTCACGGCGTCCATGCCGGTGATGCCCTGTTTCTGCATGCTTGCGAGCAGTTGCGGGAACCAGCGCGCCATGTCGCTGGCCTCAAAGCTGCCCGCCTGCCCTTGGAAAGCCACTGCCTCCAGCGCCTTTTCCAGCATCTTTGGGTCGGTGATGTTGGCGTTACTCTGCAGCGCCTGAATCATCTTGGCGGTGTCGACGCCGCTGGAGCCCTGGCCCACGACGAACTTGGCCGCTACCGGCGCAAACTCCATCGCCTGCTTCAAGTCCATCCCCGCGCCGACCAACTGGTTGACCACATCGGCCACTTCGTTGCGGCCCATGCCGATATCATTCGACGTCGCAATGATGCTGCGCGACATATCGGCCTCTTGCGCCGAACGGGCCACCCCGGCCTTGATCGCAATGTCACGGATGATCGCCTGATAATCGGCGCTGACCTTGGCCGTCACGGCCACCATGCCAGTGGCCACAACACCCTGCGCAACCCCGGCGCGCACCTGCTGCTTGCCCTGATCGATCTGGCCAAAGCCTTTAGCCTTCAGTTCAGCCTTGCGCCCGGCGCGACCCAACCGATCGTATTCCTTGGCCAGCCGGCCGACTTCCACGCCTTCCTTGCGCAGTACGCCAAGGTTTCGCTCCAGCCGGTTCAGCAACGCTTGCGCACCCTTCTCGCCGGCGGCGTGAGACTTTCGCCACTCGTCACGCAGGCGCATGGTTTCGCCGATCGTGCTCTGCAGTACCCGGGCTTTCTTGCCTTGCTCACTGAGCTTTTTGACGCGGCTTTCAACGTCTTTAAAAGCAGCGCCCACGGTCGAGCTGACGGCCCCGCCGATCACCAGACCGAGCTGCATTTTATTTGCCATAGGAATGCCCTGTTACGCGTAACGGAGGGGACGGCTCAATCCGTGAGCCACCACAGCATGCGATTGAACGGCATGGCCTCGATCTCGCTGGCCGAGAAATGAAATTCCCGGGCCAGGTGCTTGGCCGCCGCTTTAATCGTTGTAGGGGTAAGGTTCATCATCCTCGACCAGGCGAAAATAACCGGCCTGCAAGCGGTTGTAGTCCACCACTGTCATGCCGGCGATATCCTTGTCCCCCGCCTCAGTCAGGGACGCGAACAGGATCAGCTCGCGTTTCTCGGCGTCACCGCCGGACTGGACAGTGGCCTGCTGCACATCCTTGACGGTGGGCGCACGCAGTCGGATCTGGTTGACCTTGATCTGATTGATTTCGACCGCCTTGCGCAGGGTGATGGTGGCCCCGTCCTCGGTCAATTCCAGCCAGCTCGGCAGTTTCTTGGTAGTGATAGTGGTCATGTTCATTGTTCCTTAAAGGCCCAGGACGTTGCGCACGTCCGCCAGTTGGTCCACGCCATCGATGACGCGCACGGAGTTGATCGGATCGATTTCGTACATGACGCGCCCGTCGATTTCGAGCTTGTAGTAGGTCACGTCCACGGCGTACTTGAACTCCGCTTTAGAACCCGCCGACCACTCTCCCGGGTCGACTTCGCGCAGGCCGCCACGCAAGGTGGCCACCACACCGGTAGTCGCCCCCTTCAAGCCCTTGAAGGCCCCGCGAAACGACGCGTTGAAACCGGTCTGATCAAAAGCCCCGAAGTACTTCAGCACTTCTTTTCGCACGCCGTTGGTAGTAAAGCTGCACTCCAGCTTTTCCAGCCCCATGTCCATGCCCACCGGCGCATCCATGCCACCACCGCGGTACTCTTCGGTTTTGACGGTCAGCTTGGGCAGGCTCAGGCTCGGCACGTCGCCTTGAAGGCTCATCCCGTCCACGAACATGTTGGTGTTAAACAGGGTTTGCGGAATCATTGAACGCCTCCTTAGGCTTCCAGAACTTCAGTCAGCCACTGGTTAGTGACTTCAACTTGGAAAATCGGGTTTTCCGCCGGCGGCACATCGGTAAAGCGGATGGTCCAAAACACCTTGCCCTGCTCGATCTGCGTGGCCGTGGTCTTCTCCAGGTCGGGGTAGACCTCAAAGTTGATCACCGCGCCCTGCGCTTTCAGGTCACGCATAAAGGCGTTGATCGTCTCGGTTACATCCTTGACGTAAGTCTTGGTAATGCCCCGGTCGACCGCCAATTTCATGCCCGCCTGAATGGCCTCCATCACCATGTCGGTGGTGCGCACGCGGGTGACAAAGGCCCACTTGGAATCGCTCGACAGGGTGCGGTTGCCCCACAGGCGATAGCCGCCGTCACGGATGATGGTGGTGATATTGGCGCCGTTGAGCAGGTTGGCCCGGCAGGTCTTGTCGCCGTCCAGGTACTCGATCGGGCGCACGGTGCCGGTGATACCGGCAATCTCTTTGTTCGACGGCGACGACCAAAAACCAAAGCGCGAATCGGTCTGTGCAAACAGGCCTGCAGCGATCGCAGAACCCGGCACCGACACATCGCCGTTGAGCGTTGTGCTCCACTGCTTGACCGCCGGATCGACCATAAACAGGCGTTTAGAGCCGAAGTTTTCGGCGTAGGCGATCGCGGCCTCGTCGGTGGTGTTTGGACCGTCGATGATGCCGATGGCCTTTAGCTTGCCGGCCAGTACATCCATCGCAGTGGCCACCGCTTGCGTGGCGCTGTGCTTGGGCGCAATCACCAGTCGCGGCTGCAAGTTGAACAGGCTCTTGCCATCGAGCAGCGCCTGCATGCCGGTGCGCTTGCCGTCCGCCGCCACACCGCCAATGATCGAGCTGGTGAGTGCCGCCGCCTCGGTGCCGATCGGTACACCTACTGCGACAATCGCGGCAGCCGACTGGTTAAAGATCGCCTTACAGGCTCGGGTCAGCGCCGAGTCAGCGCCGAATGCGGCCACCGCTTCACTCTCACGGGTCAGCAGAGTGGGCACGTTGGCCGCCACCAGACCCAGTCCCGGAGTGAAGGTGTCGACCAGGCCAATGATCGAAGACGAGGGCAGCGCGATGATGCGGGCACCGGTCTCGACCAGGGCCACGGTAATGCCGTGAAAGAAGTCAGTAGAACTCATAGCTTTCTCCAGGCACAAAAAAACCGCTTTCGCGGCTGATTGGCCTATCCAGGGGGAATGGGGTTAGATCGCGTCCAGGGCCTCGACCGTCGCATCGCGACCGGCAATCACCGCGTCGACTTCTTGCAGCACGTCGAGCGCGGCCTTGCCGCTGATCCGGGCCGCCTCAATGCGCGCAGCCACCAACAGCCAGCCATCGCGGGCCTCAATGACTCGCGTCGCCTGCTCCTGCGGAGTGATTTGCAACGCTTGCGCTTCGGCAGACAGCAATGCATACGCCGAGGCGTCAGCAGGCGAGCCAGCCGCGATATAGCGTGCGGCCTCGTCTGCCTTGATCATATACATAGAGCCCTGGCCGCTGATCATCGTGGAATGCCGCGATCGAGCACGGGAGGCAGCACCATCAATCGACTGCTTGGCTTGTTCTGCTGCAGCCGCCGCAAGGACAGCCTCCGGCACCCCAGCGGCACGAGCATCTTCCAAAGTAAACGCGGAGTGGAAAAAGCCGTTGTGATTAAAATCCAATTGCATAATCTGCCCCGACTTAAAGAATGAGGTTAGTGATGATGTTACGAGGCAAGCCGTTGGTATCGAGCTTTACACCGCGCAGTAAGTCATTCAGCCAAGTAGCCCCAGCGGGCACGGTCATACCGCTCGCCGAAAACATCATTGGCGTACTGTCCATATCAATCAATGGGGTATTGGTCACTACAGGTCCAACTCGCGAGACCTTTACGATATAAAGCGACACGGTCGAAAGTTGACCGTTAATGGCGTTGCGCATAAAAGGGGTGTCACCCAGTTCAATCTCGCATGTATCTGCGTGAATAGTCCCGCTAGGAGAGTCACCACGGCGGATAAACCCCGTATAGGCGTTATTCACTAACGCGGCAGGCTCCACGTAATCCGCAGTGCGAATGCGAAGAGAGCGAAGCACCAAAGTAGAGCTTTCCACGCGAAAACCCGTGGTCATGTTGCTAGATCCAGCTGTGAATCCAGGCGTTCCGGCAGGAAGGCAAATATTGCGCAAGACTGGCTTAACCAGATATCCAGGCGCCGGCACGATAGTGATTCTCTTTTTAGCAAGTACAGCATCGCTGGCCAGCACAAACTCTTGACCACCTTGCAAATAAATAGTACCACCGCCTCCATATGGAAACGCATCAACAGCCTTGCCTACTGTTTTGAAAGGTTTGTCTACAGCGCCGGTCCCGGTAGCGTCATCCCCGAGCACAGCATCAACATAAAATGCTTTATACAGCCCAGGCGCAGCCTTAATAGCGGCCGCCATTGCTGCATCAATAACTTTGTTCTTCTCGCGAAAAGTTGCGACAAGTGCCGATGCCTCATTAAGCAAAGCCGACATACCCATAAAAAGTTTACTCCCGATTCTTCAACTTAAATTGCTCAAGTTCGTTTTGCAGTTGCTTAACGGACTTACTCAGCCCGTCAATTACATCTTGCTGCTCTGTCTGACCCCGCAACACCTGGGTAATACTGGTCGCCGTATCACCGGCCAGCGCCTCAGTCGCAGCCGCGCCGAAGCCACCTTCGTGATACAGCGGATAGACCGGGTAACGCAGACGCACAGCACCGGCTCCTGCGATGGTTGGCAGTACCGAATAGATGCCGGACGCACGGACCAAACGCGGCGTGCCTGCACCATCCTTAACCCAGCGCGAACTTGCGCCGGTATCCGCAGGATCTTGGTTGGCCACGGCATCGCCAAAAATCTCAGCCGGCGTAATGTAGTGACGCGAGCTGTCGTTGCGGCCCAGCCAGGCTGTCCCTTGCGTGATACCGTCCCCGGTCGAGACTTCCATCGTCGGGATGTCGTAGGGATTCCATCCCTCCAACGGGGTACGCAGGATCAACTCCAGGGGAATGGCGTAGCTGCGACGGTAGGTCTGCCCATCCGCCGCGAACGCGGCCACTTCCGGGCGCGTATTGGACGACACAAACAGTGATGGATCGTTGTAACTGCGCAAGCTCTTGGTACGGCCGCTGGCATTGCTCGCGTGCCCATAGCGGCGGTTGTAATAAGCGGCGTTCAGCAGCTCAGGGCTGTTCCACTTGGTCAGCCTGGTCACAATCGAGCTGTCGGTGTATTCCTCGACCAGGTCGCTCCCAGCACCGTTAAGACCCGGAACCTTGGCCATCAACTCGTCAAGCAAGTCGACTTTCGCACGGTCGTTATAACCACCCCAAGTCGGGTCTGCCGATAGCTCACTGTTGATGCGCCAACGCTGGATACGGCCAGCGGCGATCTGTTGGGCGTTTTGGTTCACATTCCAACGGCTCACCGGCAGGTCAAGCGGTGTCATCAACTGCTCGACGGGGTAATCCCCAACCGAACCTACATCGGCAACCGAGATCCGGTAACGCCAGGCCACATATTGCGGTCGGCCGTTCTTCATCACTTGGCGAATAGAACTTGGGATAAATGAACCGTTTTCGTTCCGACTGCTGTGTCCCGTGCTCCCCATCAACAAGGTGCGCGACAGCAAATCGCGATAGCCGTTGATTTCCTCCAGGTGCCGGAAGCTTTCAAACGTGTCGCCAATATCATCGGTCAACAGCTCGGGCCAGATTTCCAGCACCGAAAGATTCCAACGAAAGTGCGGCCGATAATCGCGAATACCGGTATCGCGCGCAGCAAAAGCGCGAAAGTACTCTTTCATTTCTTCGACCTTCGCCGGAGTACCAACGGCGGCATTCACCGAGGCCGGTGCCGGAGGCGGAGCCACGTCTGCCATTTGCAGATATTTGCCCGGAACCGCCCCACGCAGGCGATAGTCGTTGTGACGGGTCCGCACGTAGTAGCCATTGATCATGGCGGCGATTTCACCCAGACCGGCAGTCGCCAGCAGGTTTGAGTGGTTGTGTAGGTTGATCGAGGCATAGGAGCCGTCGAACGTGCGGTTAAATGACTCGGTGCCCCCATAACCGTATTGGCGACTGCCGAACACACCCGACTGGCCAAAGCCGCGCAGGATCTCCGACAGGTATTCGAACTGGCTCGACTCGGCGACCCAATCCGTTTCGATGAAGTTGGCCAGCGGGTACTTGTGGGCTTTGCCTGCCTCATGCTCGCCCGACAAGATGCTGGCCAACTCGGTGTCGACAAAGTCTTTCACCCAGGCCCGCGTAGCCTGAATGACTGTGCCGTCGAGGACCAACGTCACATTGTCGGCATTACTGGTGGTGAAAATGGTGCGAATGTTGACTTCGCGGCCAGCACCGGAGGCAATCAGCGGCTTGAACGATTCAGGGTATTTGCCGATGGCGTACAGCACACCCGTGTCTGTCCAGACGGCAACCTCACGAATCCAGAACCCCCCCACGCTTTGAGGGATGATCGCTTCGACCACCAGCCAGGCCGTGTTCGTTTTGTCTTGATACAGGTTGCTGAAGCTGCCTTCCCAGACCGTTCGCTTCAAGGCAACTTGCGTATCGACTGGGTTGTAGGTGGCTCCATTGCCGTCACCCACGCTCATTTTTACCAGTTTGATCGGCTTGCCTGAGGCCTTGCAGGTGGCTTCATATTGCATGCCGGCCTTGGTCAAAATCGTATAGAACTCTTGCGCTGCCATCACGCCTCCAACGGGTAAATAGTGGTTAACTCCCCCGCGTCTACAGTGATGGACTGACAGGCCGGTTCGGCCTGTTGCTCCAGCTCAGTGACCTGCAAGGGGTGGATTGTGGTTTGCTCGCTGTAAGCACTGCCAACCGCCTCTTTTGCGGGGTAGGCGTGTTGTTCCAGCAATGTGGGGTGCAGCGGGTACAGCGTCGTATCTTCGGTGGTCATGGCAATGCTGGCCGCCTCTCGAACGGCACAGGTGAGGTCCATCAACGTGACTTGTAACGGGTAAATCGTGGTGACTTCACCCTCTACAACACAGGCACCGAACCGCAGGGAGCTGGTTGTTTCCAGGCTGATGCGCAGGAGATTCATGTGCCGACTGACCGGCTTGGTGTCCTCAATAAGCCGGATCAGCTCCTGGCACACTTTCTCGGTGAAGCCGCCATCCCGAACCTCGACCTTCAACGCAAAGGTGCCCGGTTCGCGTTCAGGCAGGGTCTGCCACCACTCTTCCACGTCAATGACGTAGCCCAAGGACTCGGCCACCCGTTTCAACGCACCCACGGTGCCCTTACGCTTGTGGATCTCGAAAGAGTCTTTAATCACCTTGCGCTTGATCGCTTCCGACCAGTCAGGATCCCAGCGATCGACACTGCGCTGAATGGCCAGCCAGGGCAGCAACTCAACCGGACAGGTGTCCGGTGAGTTCATGCGGCGAAGGACGTTCGGCAGATCCGGGTTTTCCATCGACACCAGGGCCAGCGCCTGCTCCAGCGTCGTGCGATTCGACGGCAACAGGCTGGCATCACTCATCGGTGCCACCGAACGCCACGCTAAAACCCGTGCAATTGGCGGCCTGATGATCCAGCACCACCACATCCGCAACCGGGTGGACCAGTTCCACGCGCTGCACCCGCGACACATGCAAGGCGGCATGGAGCGCCGAACGACGGATATCCCGTCCCAGGCGGCGCTGGGTATTGATGTAGCGATTCAGGGACGACCGGGCCTCAGTCAGGATCAGCTCAATCTCTGGCCCCGGGTAGAGGTACAACACAGCCTCGATCCGGTAGTCGATCAGGCCGGCAGATTGGACCGTCACGCGGTCGCCTAACGGCCGCACATCCTCATCATTGAGCGCGACCCGCACCTTTTCCAGCAGATCCGCCGACGCCTTACCATCGCCCAGACGGCTCAGGATGCTGACCAGCACCGTGGCCGGGCTCGGGCTGCTGGCCCGGGCATCCGCCACCCGGCCATCGGCCGACATGGCGTGAAACACGTAAGCATCCCGAGGGCCAGCAATCGACAGGCCCTCAAACGCAAACAGCGTGCGCTCCACCAGGGAATCGTCCGACTCGTACTGCGCCTCGATCGGCGGCACTGCAGCGGAGTCAGCCTCGACCACGGTCAGGCGTTTTACGTTGTAGTTGGCCGCCAGGTGATCCAGATCGCTGTCACGGGCGTAGGCCAACAGCAGCGCCTTGGCCGCATCGTTGATGCGCGCCCGACTCATCATCTTGTCGTAAGCGGCCTTTTCCAGCAGCTTGACCACCGGATCGGACTCCAGCGCTGCCGACCAGCTGTCCCCCATCAAGCCGCGAAAGTCGGCCAGCGCTTCCTGATACAGCGCTTCAAAATCCAGTGATTCCAGTACAAGCGGTGCTGGTAAACGGGACAGGTCCAGTGTGCTCATACAGTCACTTCCAATAGCTTGCTGTCGCCCAGATAAGTGCCCGACAGGCGAAAGGTGATGCGCCCATCAAGAACTGACAGGACTTGAACCTGTGTCAGCTCCAGACGCGGTTCCCATCGTTTCAGGGCACGCGCAGCTTCAGCCTGCACAGCGCTTTTCCAACCCTCACTGACAGGCAGGTCGACAAAACGGCGGATTGTGCTGCCGTATTCCGGCCGCATCAGCCGCGAGCCCAGTGGCGTGGTCAAGATGTCTTCAATGGACTGCCTCAGGTGATGAACGCCCGAGATAGGCAGCCCGGTACGGCGGTCCATTCCGATCATGGGTCTACTCCGACAGCAGCTCTAAATCAGCGTGACCATCGAGATACGCACGCGCTTGGGCGTCGATAACCTTGACCGAAACACGCCCTTTGCTGACCTGCAGCAAGCGTCCGCCCGGCATCACCAGGCTGCGAGAGGTGAACAGTTTGTCCTTGTAGACCACTACCGCCGCCAGCTCTTCGGCGCTGAAGTCGGCCGCCGTCTTGATCGGCACCGCAACGGCATCGGCAGTCATAGGCACCGCCACGGCATGCACGGTGATCGGTACAGCCACGGCGTCCACCGGAACCACGCCGGCCGTCTCATCGGCCTTAATTAATTTGCTCGCCATAATTTCCTCCAGGCATAAAAAAGCCCACACGCGGCGGGCTGGTTGAAGGTTTGGTTTAATGCTTGTGGTTCGGCGTGTTACCACTGGTGTCGATGATCGCGCCGCCACCGTTGATATCGCCCGTCACGCGCAACCCGCCGTTGATAAGCACTTCGCCGTAAATCGTGACGTCGCCATCGAGCGCGATCGTCCCCGACGTGACCACCACAGCGCTGTCCGTAACGGTCGCCGACGACCCGCCGACCTTGATATCCACCAAGCCAGTCGGCAGCACAATGCTGTAACTGTGGGCCAGCCAGTCGTAAGTCAGCGACCCGCCATCGTCGAACAGCCAGCGCTCGACGTGATCGCGGTTATCCGGGGCTGGTCCGGCATCGCCAAACAAGCCCGGCACAAAGGTGCCTTGTGACACGTCGCCGCTCGGGCTAAGCAAAGCACCCTGCTCGCCCATACTGGGCACCCGCCAGTGCCGTGCCTTACCCGCCGCCTGACTGTGCCAGCGCACCCAGGCACTGACCCACTCGCCATCAGACACCCGACACATGGGCGGCCTGACAGTCAGGTCAAGGGCGACCACATAGCAACTCTTGACCACCCCGGCGATCATACGGTCGTGCTCGGCCAGGGCATGGCTCATGGGTCAACCTCACCGCCCACGCTGAACACCAACGAGCCCGGTTTCTCATCCGGCCACGGCCATTCCGTTTCACCCAGGTAAATCGTCTGGGTCCACTCAACCAGCCACACGGTGTACCCATCCAGCTCCGGACGGGTCCAGTCCTGCGTTGAACGCTTGAACTCGGCAGGCTCAACCGCCAGGCCCCACGTCTGAGTGCGCAACAACACCGCCAGTTGCGTGGCCAAGTGAATGGCCTGCTGGTAATGCTGGTCGCAGATCACATCGACAATTATCCGGGCTTCAAAGGTGACGTTCAGGGTGCTTTCGCCGGTGCCGATATCGGTACCGGGCTCAATCTCGGCGATATCGAGAAACACTGCCGGCAGAGGGATGTGCTGCTCAATGTCAGGCCAGAATCGGACCAACTGAACACCTGACAGTTTCTCCTGCAGATGCTGTTCAATGGTTTGATACAACAGGTCGAGGCTAAACGGCTGTTCAGACACGGCGCGTCCCCTTCAGGTATTTCTGCAGTTCAAAGTTCATTTCTTGCCGGAGGATCTGCAGCAGGCGCTCATCGGCCTTGCGGCTCCAGGCTTCGAAGTGAGGTCGCACCGAGTCGAGCGAAATCTTGGCCTTGGCCAAAGGAAAGCGATCGCTGTTTTCCCCCACAAAGCCGGAGCTGGCCCCGGTCTGCGAAGTGACTTCGCTATCGGGGTAGTCAGCCCGGACGAAGTGTTTACTGGCGGTACGGATCCAGATATCGGCCTGATTGCCGTACACTTTTTTATAGAAGGCGCCGCGATAGCGACGACTGCCCACCGACACACCGGCCTTGGTCTGCCGTGGCCGCCCACTACGACTGGCTTCCAGCGGGTTGATGCCAAACCAGAGTTTGCCGCGCATCGCGCCGCCTGCGATCGGATAGCTGCGCAAACGCTGCCGCACCGCCTTGACCGCGATTCGCTCCTGCTTGCCCACGGCCCGGGCGATATGGGTGCTGAGCCAGCCCAGGGTTTTGTTGATCGCACGGCGTTGCGCATTGACAGCGGCTTTGGGTACCAGCGTGGCAAGTGCTGCAAACGCTTTCAGGTCCTCGGACGAGACCTGAATATTGAACATCCCGCTGCTGGCCCTGTTCTCACTAAAGCTGCCAATGCTCATGCGCGTTTCCTCAAGATCAGCGATACCAGGCTATCGCCGCCGGGCTCCAGCTGCAGCAGGTCGTAGTCGCCACCGCCGTCCAGCTCGGGCAAGTCGATGGTGACCAGTAACCCTTTGCTAAGGCCATCCGAGTCCGCGACCCGCACCACGAAGTGAGGCTCGCGCAAGCCGGTGTTGAGACGGCCAATCTGCGGCTGTTTCCACGGTGCCGAGAACATCCCCAGCACCGGTTCGGCGCGACCTTCGATGCGCGCGGTATCGCCCAACACGTCGAAGATCACGTTGTCGATATCGGCCACCAGATCACGAATGCCCACGGTTACAGCTCCAGCAGGATCTGCGCCAGGGGACGCGTGCACATGTGCAACGGGTTGGACTGAGCTTCGCCGGCCATGCCTTTGTTGAAGGGCAGTGGCTCGATCTTGCTGTAATACGGAATGCCCTGAGTGTTGACCGTTTCCATATAGTCGGCCGGGGCGAACACAGAGATGTACAGATCAGGGACGCCTTCAGGGATCAACAGCGCCTTGTCGTCATGGATGAACGACACGCCCGCGACCTTGCCGCGATAACGTTCCCATACGATGCCACCGAACTCGAAGCTTTCACGGGCATCGCCGCGCAGGGACGCGGCCTGCATGGTGTTGAGGTAGGTTTCCTTGACCGATTTGTGCGTGACCAGCTTGTTCCAAAAGTTCTTGCCGCAGAATGCGCGAGAGCCGGTACTGGTGATGTTACCCAGCGCATCTTCCTGCAGGTCCAGGGCATCGGAGCAGCGCACACGCAACTCCGTGGCCTGGTCGTTGAGGCCCATCGACTGTTTTTTGCGCGTGACACCAAAGGTCTTGTAAAGATCAAGCAAGACCGTGGTGCCATCGGCATCCAGAATCTGGCCGTTCAAGGCACCCATGCGCTGGAATTCGTGGGTGGCATCCAACTGACGACGAGCCTTGGACAATCGTCGGTTGACCACGTCCTGCACGGCTTGCAGCTCACTGCGGGTACCGAAGGCACGGATGCCCTGAATCTCGTCCGCCTTGATGGTGAAACGTTCCGGCAAGTGCACGGTGTTGAAAGGGATCATGTGACGCTTGGTACCAGCGACCACCAGGCCGGAAGTACCGCGTTCACCCGCTGGTACCAATGCCAGAGTGTCACCGTCTTTTTCGATCTGCACGGTCAGGGTGGTGATGCCTTCTTCACGAAAAAGGCCGAGGCTGCTGATGCGACCCGGCAAGTACTCCTGATCATTGAGTGCAGCGGTCAACGACGAAACGCTAAACGCATCGTCTTCAAAAATGGCGATATCGGCCATGAGGTACTCTCCAGAAACGAAAAATCCCGCACTGGGCGGGACGGATAAATAGGGATGCTCGCCTTAGCGAACGATCAGGAAGTGGGCAGCCAGTGCTTTTTCAGCAGCAGGATCGAGGCCGGTCAGGTGCACTTCGCTGATCTCCGCCAGGCGCACCACGGCGCGACCGCGACGCACAACATCCGACTCACCCAGCGGGCCGTAGAGAATGGCGACGGCGTTTTCCGTACCGTCCTCAGCAGTCGGCTGATACGGCGCAAACTCGCCGGTGGCGGTGATCAGGCCCAGAACCTGGCCTGGCTCAAGCGCAGCGCCGGCCGCAACGTTGATCGCTTCACGCGAGATGTTGCCGGCACCCTCAGACAAGAGGAATTCACCGGCGTGGCGCTGTTCGTATTGGATCGTCATGCTCTCGTACCTTTTGCAGATTTAGATTGACCACTTTGCGCCGACTGACGCGCCGCCCAGATCGAGGGTGGATCAGGTTGTTTGGCCTGAATTTTCGGTACTGGGTCATCGCTGATCGGCAGGCTGTTGTCGATTTCAAAGCCCCCGCCACTGACCAGCTTGTCGAACAGTCGCCCGCGCACCGCTTCGGCGCTGAGCCCAGCCGCGACAAACTCCTGGGTGAACTCCGGCAAACGCGCAGCCACGCACAGGTCGCGCACGGCCTTGGCGTTGGTCAGCGCGGCATTAACTGTGGCCTCGTCGGCCAATTTGGTATGACTGATCAACGACTCGATCAGGTTGCTGATACCGGCCGTGTTGCAGCTTTGAGTGATCAACAAGGCCAGCTTGGCCGAATCGACGATGGGCGGATTTTCCGGTTCTGGTTTCACGGGCTCCGGGGTAGGTTCCGGCTCAGGCTCAGGCTCCTCCTCCAGCTGGGCCAGCAACGCTTGCGGTGCATGCTGGTAACGCTGCAACGCACCGCCCTGGCCGAGGCAGGCTTTGACCGTAACGCCCTCGCCCACTTCGTCAGCCAGGCCCAAAGCCACCGCCTCACTTGCCGTGAGCCATGTTTCGGCATTGACCAGGCGTCGCAACTCGACCTCGTCAATGTTCGGCGCCTTGGCTTTGTAGGCCGCTATGATGGCCTCCATTGCTTGATCCAGCGCCGTGGCGACCTTGCGTAAATCCTCAGCATCGCCAGAGGCATAGGTCCACGGGTTGTGGATCATCAGCATAGCGTTGGACGCGATCACGACCTTGTGTGCGCCGCATACCGCGACACTGGCCGCGCTGGCTGCCAAGGCATCGACTCGGCCGGTGCAACGCTCGCCCAGTCGCGAAAGCGCGTTGTGAATGGCTAGGCCGTCAAACAAGTCACCACCGACGCTGTTGAATGCCACCACGATTGGCGACGCACCATCATCGAGTGCTGCAAGGTCGCGGACAAACTGGTTGGCAGTGATGCCCCAGGTGCCGATCTCGCCGTAGACGTAGACCTCGATGCTGCGGGTCTCAGCCTCGCCTCTGGCCTTCAGGCTGTACCAGTGTTTGTTTTGCGGCGCTGGTGGGTCACCGGCTTTGTTGAAAATCCGTAGCGGGTGCTGCTTGATCATGGTGTCTCCTTGTCAGCGGCCGGTTCAGGCTGGTCGACGAGCGTTTTATAGTTGAGGCCAAGCTTTTGGGCGCGGGCCTGATCGGCAGCGTTTTCAGCATCCACGGTTTCGGCGTCATAGCCCGAACGCAGGACCATTTCGCTGCGGGAGTTGAAGCCCGCGTTGACCTCCATCATTCGCGCCTGAATGTCCTGCACCGGTTGGATATAGGCCCAGCCCTGCGGCACCCAGCGGGTGCGCAGGTATTCGCGACGGCGCTGCGCGTAATCGTCCAGCTTGAGGCGACCGGCCAACACCGCCATGTCCATCCAGGCGGCCCGAACCGGGCGGCACAGTTGGTGGACGTACACACCAAATTGCAGTTGCTCCAGGCGACGGCGGAATTCGTTGAGCACAACCCGCAGCGCCCGGTCGTTGACCTCGCGCATATCACCGGTGAGAATTTCGTAAGGCGTACCGGTACCGGCCGCAGCGGCCATCAGCTGCTGCCGCATAAAGTCCGGGTAGTTATTGCCGGCGTCCGGTGGCTTGGAAAACTCCACCTCTTCACCCGGCCCCAGTTCCTGCATGGTCCCTGGCTCCAGCGCGACCATCGGCGTGAAGCCGTCGCGGTCTTCGGTCAGTAACTGGCCGGTGACCGGGTCGCGGGGTTGCTGTGAAGCTTCGGGCGGTGGCCGGGAGATAAACCCGGCAAACAGGTTGGCCACCTCTTGACGAAACAACACCGCGTCGTCGTAGTTGTCCAGGCTGCGCAAGCGCTTGAGCACCGGCGCCAAACGCGGCACGCCACGCAACTGCCCAGGTTCGACCGGCTCAAAGATATGCAGTACTTGCTCGGCCGGTACACGCACCAATTGGTTGTAACCGGCGCTCAGTGACGAGGCATCGCGGGGGTGAACCCGGTACATGTGATACGCCACGCGCTGGTGGGCCGGGTTGAACTCGATACCGGCACGGATGCTGTTGCCGTTTTTGGCCGGTTCAAACTTGTCGTGCGGCACAAATTCGGGAGCCAGTACCTGGAGCTGCAGCGGTACCGCCAGATCTTCTTCTAGACCGCGAGGCCGTAGACGCACAAAACATTCACCAGCCGTTTCCACGGTGCGCGCAATCAAGGCCTGCTGGCCGTAGAAGTCGGTCAGGCCATCGGCGTCCGACTCGTCCACCCAGTCCTCCCACAACTCCTGCTGCACTTTACGCAGGGCATCGTCATCGATCTTGGGTCGCGGAGTGATGCCGGTACCGATCAGGTTGCTAACGCGTTTGTCGATGACGTTGAAGGCATACGGGTCATTACGCACTGCCGCCCGCGAACGGGCCCGCAGGTTGCGCAAGGCCGGGGTGTTGATACTGTTGATGCCGACATCGGGGGCGTCCCAACTGGCCGAGCGCCTGCCCTCTCCGGCCCCTTCGTAACTGGCTTTGATCCGCTCCGGCAGCAAAAAGCCGTTGCGGGTCAGGGTTGGATATTGGCGCGCCATTAGAGTCCCTTGCCTCCGTGGTAAAGCCGCATGACCCGCGAGCGCGGCCCGGCAGACGCGACCAGCGACGTGCGGATCTGATCGCGGGCCTTGAGCAGCTCATCCACCGTGCGGTACTCCACGGTGCGGTCGGCGTAGCGCACGGTTTTCTCGCCGCGCGCGATGGCCGACTCAACCGCGTCGAGGTGCTTTTGGGTAAAGGACATAATCAGCGTCTCTTGAGATAGCCGCTGCTGGAGCTGCGACGTTGAGGGGGTCGTGCAACCGGCTGCGGTGACGCCGTCGGTGTTGGTACGGGTGATGGAGCAGGCTCAGCTGGTTGCTGCGTCGTCACTGGTGTGGATGCAGGCGGAGCGACGAGTCGCTCCGCTCTGACTGGTTTTTCACCGGTCGGGCTGGCTTGCGCCAAAGCTTGTTGTATCCGCTCCCAGTCACGCTCCTGGTACCGGTTTATGCCCAAGTAATGGGCCATCGCCAAGCAATACACCATCAGGTCGAGGGCTTCGTTTCGGTCGCCCTTGCCCTTCGTCCATTCGATACGAATGGTGTTACCGCGGACGTATCGAGCGACCTTGCGCTCAGCCACACACTGGTCGAAGAACTCGTCAGGTAAGTCGTTGGCAAAGTGCAAAGCACCAGGCCCGTCTTCAAACGGGTACCGGTTGTAGATCCAATCCTTGGCCGTATCGGTACCGACAAACCACAACTCCGCGCCGTTACGTTCGGTCTGACCCTTCCAAGTAACGTCGACCATCGAAGGACGTTGAGCAATTACTGGCTTGCCCGGCTTGCTCGCACCTTTGATGGCGAAAATATTGCGCCAACGACGCACGCGGCAGAACTGATACACCTCGTCGGTGTGATGGCCGCCGGAGTCCACACCGGCCGCAAGTATCGCCAGTTCAACACCACAAGGATGCTGATAGCGGGCTTTGAGCTTTTCATCCAACACTGCCCAAGTGCGCTCGTCCGCTGGGTCACCCCAGATCACTTGGTGATCGATGACCCAACGCTCCATCCCCACACCAAAGCCCATCACCATCAGTTCAAGACGGTTGGCCTGCGTATCCACGGAGGCAGTGAGCATCAACACACCCGCAGGCATTGTTCCGAGGGCGTAGGTTTCCAGGCGCGCCCGGGCGACCAACACTTCGGCCTTGGTTTGCTCTTGGGCGCTATCCCATACTTTGGCAAGACGGGTGTTATAGAACACCTGCATCAGCCCCATATCGCCTTTGCTCTGAGCTTTTTTCGCCTCCTCAAATTCCTTCGCAAGAGTGCGCCAAGCCAGCCAGCCTGTCGGTGAGTACAAGGCGTTGAGGTTGAAGCCAACGGTCTCGCCATCATTCATTGAATGGGCACGCCATTCGCCACGGGCGAGCATGTCAGTTTTAAAGTGCTCCTCAATCAACACATCACAGTCGGCGTTTTCGCACTGGTAATGCACGACGCTGTAATCATCGTTGTAGTGCAGTCGCTCCCACTCCAGCACCTGCATGTGCCCACACGTTGGACACGGCACGTAGTAGTAACGCTGGTCACTGGACTCAAATAAGGCCGCAATACGCGACGCGCCCTTGAAGGTTGGCGAACTGGAAAAGTAGATTTTTGCGTTGCGTCCAAAGTTGGTCGCTCGGGTTTCTGCCAGGCCAACAGGGTCCCCTTCTTGGCCTACATCGGTTTCCCAACGATCGACTTCGTCGCCGTAAATGTAACGCGCCGACAGCTCCGACAAGTTGGCCGCCGAGCCTGCCGTGGTGACATACAGCGAGCCACCCTCAAACTCCTTGGTATCCATAGTATTACGACCATCACGTGACCGATTGGCGGCTACCCGCTCACGCAGTGCCGGGGTTGCCTTGATGGTCTTGCTGATTCGACCTGAAACCCGCTTTGACAAACTCAGGCTTGGCAGAAGAGCCAGGATGTTCGATGGAGCCATGTGAATCAGCCCGCCGATCCAGTTCAAGGCAATCTGGGTTTTCATCAACTGTGACGCCACCATCGTGACCACACGCCGACAAGGATGTGCGGGGGACAAACAGCGCATGGGTTCACGCGCATAGGGCGTACGGGAGGTGTGGTATTGGCCGGGCTCAGGCGCTCCGGTGTCTCGTGGAATCCGCATGTATTCATCAGCCCACTCATCGATCCAGAGATCAGGATCGGGGCGTAGCCCACGAAAATACGACTCACGGTACACCTCGGCACCGTCAGAAAATTCCGTGTGCATAGATTCAATTCTGGGTCAGTGCATGCTCAAGGTCCGCTGAAGACAAGCGCTCAGTTTCTTCCAGCGTTCGACGGATAATTGCCGTCAGGTGTTTTTCGATTAACCAAGGATCTGTCATAGCGGCCAGTTCATGAGCCATCTGCGGAAGCGGTCCAAAGAGTTGGTCACGCAAAAGACGGCCAGCGTTGTATGCGGCGATTTCCACCCGACTTCGCTCAACCAAAAGTCCCTGTCGCTCCTGCAAATCAATCCCGGCCAACTGCGCCAGATTGTGCTCGCGTAACGCCCGGGCTTCTTGAAAGTTGGGCTCGCCCTCTAACGACAATTGCACTGACGGGAGAGATGCCTGCTCACCACCATTACGCTGAGCTCTGCCCTGCTGGTGACGAGCCGCGACACCGGCCTTGCTCGGGTCAATCGTTTCGAGAATCAGCGCTTCGGTGGCGAGAACATCGACCTTCTTTCCGTCCGGGCCCAGGACTAACCGGTTGCTGTCTTTTAGTTGCGTGACATAGCTGGGTGACCGATTGATGCGGTCCGCAAAGGCCTTTTTGGATAGGTAAATGGGCGTTGTCATGAGCCTTTTCCCCGAGCCTGTTCTTACTGAAATTTTTAGCTGAAAATTTTTCTAACTGAAATCCTTACTGAAATTTCTTTAAAGCCTTATCAAGCGTGGCTTACAGCCCGATTATTGAAATTTCAGTAAGGCATATTTCAGTAACTTTTCAGGCCTGCGGCTAAAAATTTCCCGCGGGTTTCCGACCCCGTAGCCCCGGATATTCCCCAGGGTCCCCGCCAAGGCTTGAGAGTCGAGAAGTATTATCATTTGCAACAAAAAAGTTGTAAAAACAGCAAAAACTGCTCATAGCCTCACCTTTCATTGGTTGCGCGTGTTGATGCCAGCCTTTCTCGCCAAGAACTGGGTGTAAAGACCGCCAGCGACATCGGCACCGATCACTGCGATAACGATGCCCAAGCCTGCCGCCAAGTAGAGATTGCTCCATACAGCCATTGCGAGCAGCAGCGTTGCCATACCCAGTAGACCTGACGCGAGAAAGCGTAAAGCCACACGCTGCAGAATCTGCCGAAGGCCAAGGTCAGAGCCTGAAGCTCTCAGCATTTCCCCGGATAACCCGGCCATGCTCAGCAGTATCAGCAACCAAAGGGGTACATCGGTGAGAGCTTGATGCTCAGTGTTCATCTATGGTCCTCAATAAATTCGGGGTATATGTCCCTGCCATCCGCTTGGAGAAAAGTGTCAGGCGTAGACCCGAAAACGAAAAAGCCCCGGCAAATGCCGAGGCTTTGTGAACTGTAGAAAGCAAAAGCCCAGCACATTGGCTGGGCAATTTAAAGCAGCAATCGTTATCGGTCGATACGCACCTTGTAATGCGCACCTTGGATTATGGCGGAGACAGGCGAAGGCCTAAAGACTTTACTCAAACCCAGCTGCAAGCCTTCACAGACCGACTGAGCCTGGTCGGGATTATCATCTTCAAGCGGAAAAGAAATTTCGAAAGGTAAATTACTGAGAGGTAACTCGGCAAACTCACTTTTCGCCATTCTTTCCATAGCGGTAACCATCTTGCTGATTAATCCTTGCGTTTCCATATCCATCGGGCCTTCCTCCTATTCGAAGCTAAAGGATGACTCAGCCGCCTTTAAAACGCAAAAAAGCCCTGCTTTAGGGCAGGGCTTTAGCTTGTCAATTCTCATAACGCGTAAGATCGACATGATGGGGTTAATTTACGGCCAGTCGGCCACTCAGTCAAGCGGCATCAATAAAGATTTCTTCGCGGTCGAAGAGCTCTGTGGCGTGTATCACTGCCGTCTCCTCCAAAGACTCAAGCCGCTGATGGATACCAGACCGCCATCTATGCCGGGTACGCTCAGGCGAGGCCGCTGGATCCCAAGTGTTCATGTCGTAGAACTCAACAGGCAGCACGATCATATCCGTGGACCGCTTCCCATCCTGCACGCCGCGCAGCTTGGGAATCGCCCATGCAGTCACAGCTTTGTAGATGAAGAGCTGTGGAGCCGGAGAGGAGATACGTGGAACAAGTCGCCCAATTGCCCCGACTTTGTTCGCTTTGTGCGTCGAGTACTTCGCCACCAACACATCCCACTGGGCCGGGGCAAGCTCACGGTGCAGCAGCGCATACAGGCAGCAGTCATAGTCGAACTTGTCCCGCACGGAGATACCCGCGCCCTGCCCGCCTGATCGCAGCTCGGCATCGATCAGCTTCTGCCAGCTCTGCTTGGTTGAATTGTCGATGTTGTCTGCTGCAAGCACGCGCACCAGGGTGCCCATCACGTCTTTGTACATACCCATCACTTGATCTCCAACGCTACTGACTGGGTGGACTTCAAAGCCCGCACACCACATCTGGCCAACACCATGTTCTGGTAGGCATGAATAGCGCTGCAGAACTCTTTCTGTTCCATCGGGTGCTCAATGGGCAGCTTCAGGTATTCATTCCAAGCATCCCCCAGCATCTGAGCAACCTTGGCTTCTTGATCAGTCAACTCAGCAGCTGCGGTGGCCATTTTTAATCCTCTACTGTGGTTGTTTTCTGAATAGCGCTGCACGCCACGCCGTTAGCGGCTTCCAGCGAATTACCGGATTCTCCGAATCTAACGCCTGTCTGCCCGTGGATCAGGCCGAAACCCTTCTGGTCTAGATGGGCATGCCATTTATCTAGGGCGTCACGCTTGCGACTCATCACGTCCGACTGGATGTACACCTTCACGCTGTGGCCCATCGCGTGATTGATCAGCAGCTCACCAATCAGGTGATCAACTCCAAGGTCTGCCCAACCGGTACGGGCCACCTTGCGCAGGTCGTGACTGGTCCACTCACCCTTGCCCAGCCGAGCGAATACAGCACTGGCCTGCCCTTCACTCAACGCCTTGCCATTGCGGGCCGGGAACAGGTACTGGCCGTCATAGCCGCGGGCGGTTTGGGTGTCGCGGTACTGGATCAACAGGGCGCGCACTTGGTCGGTCAGCGGCAGGTGATGCTCCACACCGGTCTTGGTGTGTTCAGCCGGAATGAACCACTCCCGTTCGGCCAGACTGATGTGCGACCAGCGCGCTTGCCGGGTCTCCCCTATACGCGTGCCGTGGCACAGCATCATCAAGGCCAGCATGGCGTCAGCGGGTTCATTCGCCATGACCGGGGCCAGCTCGCTCAGCAGATCCTGCAACTGCACGCCGCGCAGCCGGGATGGCTTAATGCCGCGCTTGGCCTTGGAGAAGTCGCTGAACTTGATGCCCGCCATTGGATTGGACGAAAGCCAGCCCAGCGTTAAAGCCTGACGGAATGCCGAAGCCAGCAACTGGAACGCCAGGCGCACGTAATCGATGGAGAGGGTTTCCTGTAGCGGCCACATGAACAGGTTGTCGAGGGTGGCCTTGTTGACCTCGGTCAGCAGCAGTCCGCCCAAACGCGGCAACAAGTGGCACTTCATGGCCGAGGCCCCGGTGGTCTTTCGCTTGGCCGACAGGTTGCGGTCTAGAGCCATGCGGCCGGCATACCAGCTCAGCAGTTCGCCCGTGGTGACCCACTGGGAAATGGTCGAGCGCGCATCGGCCGACACACGCAGGCGCACGGCCGGCAACTCAGCCAAAACCTGCTTGGCGCTCAAGGCCGGAAAGGCTCCGATGCGATGCCAGCGGCGCTTGCTGACCAAGTACCAAGAGCCACGGGTGCGGTTCTTGGAGAAGCGAAAGTGCAACGCCGGGTGACCGGCATCACGCAGGTCACGCACATGCTCAAGCTTGGCATTGCGCCCAATCTCCGCGTCGGACAGCTTTACGGTCAGGGTTTTGATTTTGGTGTTCATTGCCCCGCTCCCACAGTTGATTGCAGGTCCACCACCTCAAAAGTACTTGGCCACATCAGGCGACCAAACGTGTGTGCCGCACTCTCATGCTCAAACAAGGCGACTGCCCGATCGGGCTTGTGGCTCAAGTCAAACTTGTACGAGCAGGAGTGCACTGCCCAGCGATAGGCGCTCAACTCAACTGGGGCGAGGTTTGGGTTGGGCATCAGATCTTTCCCTTCCGGCTAACCTTTCCTTCCGCCTCAAGCTGACGCATGATCTTGCGCAGGGTATTGAGGTCATATGCGTACATCATCGCTTTGATCCATTTGTTCACGATGTAAACGCAGACGCCGGACAGAACGAACAAGACCGCAGCCAACACAGCAACGGCAGCGCCCGCCATCACCCCATAGCCCAAGCACAGAGCGATTGAATCAATGGTCCGTGAGTAGGCCATCAAGCGAACTCCTTCAGCGCTTCCTGCAGGCGCTTGGCCTTTGTGATGGTTTCAGCATTGCTTTCCCGCTCCGCCTCAACCGACAACGCCACCTCTTCAATGCGCCCAGCCAGCGCCTTCATGCGTTTGCTGAACTCGTCAGAAAGACTCACCATCTCGCCGGACAGGCCAGCCAAAGCATCCAGAGCGCCTTCAGGCTTCTTGATCGGTACAACAGTCTGTTTGGCTGCCTGGGTCATGATTTGCTCCTTCTTTGGTTTTGGGGTGGCGGCATCGCGCTGAAACTTCCCGCCTACGGGCTCACGAATAAGGCCGGCGTCCTTGAGTTCGCCAAGGGCGCGGCGTATTGCGTGATCCGGAGCAGTCGTTGCGGTGGCGGCCATGGCCGCACCACGAATCTCATAAGTGGTCCAATTGTCTTGAATAGGCACGAAACAGAAGATCTTCTGGGCGATTGAGGACTGCCCAGCGAGAAGCTGTTGCTCGCGTAATTCATTCATGGGTGAGTACCTGCTTTTCAAGTAAGTCCATCAGAACTTCTCCTTGCTGTAGCGGCTGGCCATGCTGGCGACCTTCTGGACCTTAGGGGTCTCAACCCAGCCCGCCGCCAGTTGTTCGAATCGGCTGTACTGGCCCAGAAAGGCCGTACGCACGGTGCCGGTCTCAATGTCCCGACCCTTGCCGATGATGATTTCTGCGATACCTTTGGCTTCGCTGTGTTCGTGGTAAACCTCGTCGCGGTACACGAATAGGATGATGTCGGCGTCTTGCTCGATTGCACCTGACTCCCGAAGATCCGAGCACAATGGGCGCTTGTTCGGGCGCTCTTCGCATTTGCGCGAAAGCTGGCTGAGCAGGATCACCGGGATACCCAGCTCACGAGCCATCAGCTTGGCGCTGCGGGTCATGTGACTGACTTCTTGCTCCCGGCTGAAGGTGCGCGAATCAGAGTCCATCAGTTGCAGGTAATCGATCACGATCAAATCCAGACCGTGGCGTCGCTTATGGCGCCGGGCAGCCGAACGAATCCGATTGATCGTCATCGAGGCCCGATCAGAAATGGATAATTTGGAGTGTTTGAGCTTGCCAGCAGCGCTCATCAATTCGGAGCCGTGAGACTGAGGGGCCGTACCGTTCTTGATCAATTGCAGTGGGATACGCCCTTCGGACGCCATAAAGCGATCCATCAGGCCGGTTTTGTTCATTTCCAGACTGAACACCATCGCGCTCTTGCTCTCGCGGATAGCGACATGGGAGGCGATGTTCATGGCCAGGGTGGTTTTACCCATCGCCGGGCGCCCAGCGATGATGATCAACTGCTCAGACTTGAGCCCTTGAAGCTTGGCGTCCAGATCAGGAATGCCGGTAGACAGGCCGTCGATGCCCTCCCCACGATCTGCCCGGGCCTGCAAGACCTCGATGTAGTCATCCAGAATGTCTTCGGCCATCACCACTTCGGATGTGGCGGACTGGCTGTCGATGGTCTGGGCCTCAGCCTGCACCGCCGCGACCTTGTCCACGGTTGGCTGGTCGCTGTGGGCAATCTCGTTGATGCGATCGCTAAGCGCGATCATGGCCCGGTCTAGGCTGCGCTCACGCACGGTGATGGCGTATGACGCAGCATTGGCGGCGCTGGGCGTGTTTCGGGTGATTTCAGCAGCATACCAGGTGGCGTTCTTGGTGCTGGGAAGCTCACCGAGGTAAACGCCCACCGTTACGGCATCAGCCGGCTTGCCTTCGGCGTGCAAGGCCAGAATGCCGCGATACAGGGCTGCGTTGTCTTGGTAGTAAAAATCATCGACAGCCAAGTCTGCACTCAGGATGTCGATCAGCTCGGGGCGCAGGAACATCGCACCCAGCACGCCGTGTTCGGCCTCAACGCTGTAGGGATCACGCATTGTAATTACCCTCCACAACCTTGACGAAGTTGCTCGGGGCGATCAGCCAGTCAAACGTGGCACGGAAAGGCTTGGCGCCATTTCGACCATCAGCCTCCCCCATCAGGAATGCACTTGAACCAACCAGGGCGAAGAAGTCAGCCCAGAAATCCAGATCCTGATGCACGTCACTTTCGTTCCAGCGAGCACTGATCTTGGATTTCCGATCCTTGGTGAGCATTGCCACTTGCGGCAACCCTGGAAGAGTCTTGTTGAACAAGTCGACGATGGCTTGAGGGTCGCACTTCGGCTTCGAGAATTTCGGCGATTCATCACCCCCTACAAGAGGTGACGGTTCAATTGATGGTTCCTTTACGGTTCTGGGGGCAGCTGCTGCCGGGGTATCCGGCACCTCCTGCCGGGGTGATGGGGCATCTGGTGCCGGGGGGCATTTAGTGCCGGGGGCATATCCTGCCGGGGTTATCGTGTACCAAGTGGATCGACCGTAGCGCTGATTACTGACCAAAACACCGGCCTCTTCAAGCCAACGCAATGCACCTCGAACAGCTCGCTCTGACAAACAAGTGCGAACACCAATGGTGTTGATCGAAGGCCAGCAAACACCCTCGTCGCTGGCGTTGTCTGCAAGGCTGATCAGTACAGACTTTTGGGTCGGGCTCATGCCTTGGAGTGGCCAGCAAGCGCTCATGATGATCGTGCTCATGCAGAAGTCTCCTGCCCAGGTGCAAGGGATGCTTTCAGATGTTCAAGGCACTCTCGACTGAGCTGGGTTTTCGATTCTCGGGAGTACTGAAAACGAACCAAGCGTGCAGCACTCATGGCCGCGCGCTGGTGATTTATGCGGGGCTGGAATGTGCTTTCAGAGGTATTGCGTGAAGATTCTGTGGCGCTCATAATGGCTCCCGAAGTTTGTTGTAAAGCTGTGAAAAAGCTCGCCCTGTCCGGCGGGCTTTTTTTTGCCTGCGATTTATCAACTGGATGGATTAACAGCTAATCCGAGGTGCTGTTTGGTGGGCTCTGGAGGATGGATAATTGCCAGACACGCAAAGCCGGTCCTCTTGATTGCTCAGACGGCAACAGCTTCAAGTGGATTGTTTTTTGCAGGATTCTGCGAAGGGAATGAACGCACTTCCTCCGCCGTGTATGAGCCATCCGCGTGCTCGGTGACGTATACGTCCCGACCACGACGTATAGCTTTGCTGAGCGCGCCTTGAGTCATTTTGAGTAAGGCTGCCGCCTCACATTGCCCAAACTCCTGAGCAAAATGGGTGATGTGGGTTCTCTTCACAGGAGTTCTCTCCATGGTTTTCATGGAGAGATATTACCTATGGCATTTTTAAATGTAAATGCCAATGGCATTTGATGCTTTATTACCGATGGGCATAGGATTCGGCCATGAGCAAAAAGCCGCTACCCCCCGAAAAGAAAGAAGAGTGCCAGCGACTCAAGGCCATCTTTAACGCGAAGAAAAATGAGCTTGGTTTAACCCAGGAGAAGCTTGCTCATGCTTTGGAAATTAACCAGAGCTCCGTAAGCCATTACCTAAACGGCATTAACCCCCTCAACGCCACAGTGGCTGCAAGCTTTGCGAAAATTCTCGGCGTCGATGTTTCCGCATTCAGCGAGCGTCTTGCCGAAGAAATGATCAAGATCGCCCAAGCTATCGGCCCGCAGGCTGCCAAAGAAGACAACGTAATAACTGTCGACTTCGCCAGAAAGCCTGACAGTGAGGGATACGTGACAATCCCTCGTCTGGATGTGTCCGCTTCCATGGGCCGAGGCATAGCAGCGCCAGACGGGCACATTGATGTGATCCGTGACATTACCGTGCATTTGGACTGGCTCGCCCGCCGAGGAGTCCATTATTCAAAGCTCGAAAATCTGGCGATCATTACTGGCGATGGCGACAGCATGGAAGGCACCTTCAGTGATGGTGCGTCCCTTCTGATTGATCGCGGGATTACTGAAATAAAAACAGATGCCATTTATGTTTTCACGCTCGACGGCGATCTGTTTATCAAGCGTTTGCAACGAATCACCGGCAAGTCCTTGTCGATGATTTCTGACAACCCAATCTATCGACCTATTGACCTGCATGGCGAGCAACTGGAGCGCATGCACGTCCACGCCCGCGTCCTTTTGGCTTGGGATGTGAAGAAGCTGTAACAAAAATCTGCAGGATGGACCCTTGGATGACCCTGATCGAATCAATTGAGACAAGCCGAGTAATTCAGCGATCCCATGCTGAGCCGGCAAGGTCGCGCCTCAGCTGGCACGATACTTGGCAAGGCCCAGACTCTGGACTGATAAAGAACTGGGAGATTGGTCGAAAGCTTGCTATCCATAACCCCGACTTGGCCTCGCGAACACGGGCCGGAGAGCTCCCTCCCTTGAACTGGAAAGGTGGAAGCGATCGAACTCTAGTTAAGCGCGAGAAGTTCGGCTCCTTGCGCTATCTGGCCCAATGGCAGGGGCTACGCGGGGAAGATCTGAGCATTTCCTTGGATTCAGAAGTAACTATCAAATGTGCTAAAACGCAGATGATAGTGACCTTCACTCCGGACATTCGCAAAATCCTGAATGAGTCCGAAACTAGTAACATTGAAGAAGGAGCTTTAAATGGTGGACCTACATCAGGAGTTTCAGAACAGTCGCTTTTTCCATGAGGACCGTATTGATAGACGCTCTGCTGATGCCCTTGTAGGCCTGGCAGCCGGAATTGTTTCGGACGGTGTCGTAACCTTGAAAGAGGCCATTTTTCTTGAAGAGTGGATTGCCAAAAATCTTCTGCACTTAGAAGACCCTGTCGTCAACATCCTCTATCGCCGCCTATCAAATATGCTTTCCGATGGGGTCTTGGATGCCGAGGAGTCGAGAGAGCTTTTGGCAATGCTGCAAAATTTCTCAGGCCTTAGCCTTTGCCAAGGTAAAGCCGTGAGCAAAGCCAGCGAGAACAGCTTTACTGCTCCGAACGACCTCCCCTTCAACATGCCCATTCCAGAAATAGTCTGGCAAGAACGCTTGTTCGTCTTCACGGGTGTTATGGCCTATGGGCCGCGCAAGGACTGCCAGGCGCTTATTGAGGAGCGTGGAGGGTTGATTGGTGGCGGGATCAATAAAAAAACTCACTACCTGGTGGTGGGGAGTGTTGGGAACGATCAGTGGCGCCATAGCAGCTATGGCTTAAAGATCATGAGAGCCGTTGAGCTGCGCGAGTCCGGGAGTCCAGTAGCCATAATTGGCGAGCATGCTTGGCAAGAAGCCCTTTTCGGACAGCCTGCAAACAGCTAACGCCATGCGTCACACCTGAAAGCTCTCATCTGCCCAATATAGAAACCCGCCAAGTGCGGGTTTTTTCATACCTATTGAAAATATTATTACCATTGGCATTTACAAATAATATTGCCATTGGTATTGTTTGCTTCATCGCCGAATCACACCGGCAACAAGCCGGAGACTCACCGGCTACCACGGCCAGGGGGAATCCTGACCCCAGCCCCCTCACGGGGACCGACTGGCTCAGCAATGAGAGCTCTTTAGAAACGGACACTTTCACTGCTGCACCTGGGCAACCGGGTGCAGCAGGAAAACAACCGGGTATACATCATGGAATCGACAATCGTAGACGGTGCATGGAAGGGCCACCTCGGCCGAGGCCTTGCGCCACGGGAACTGCAGTTCGTGCTTTCAGTTGCTCAAGGGCTGACGGCCAAGGAAATCGCCAGGGCGTTCGACATTGCACCGGGCACCGTGGTTAAGCGACTGGCCTGCGCCATGTACAAGCTAGGCGTTCACCGCCAAGGCGCGATGGTCGCCGAAGCTATGCGACGACAGATCATCACCCCGCTGTGCTTGCTGCTCATCGCAGTGATGACGATGCAAGGTCTTGATGACAGCGGGATGGCTCGACGTGATCGCCGCCCCAGTGAGCGACGAGGCGGCGAACTGAGAATGACGCGCCGGGCTGACTCTTTTGATCTGGTCGGCTAATCAGAATCAACCAGCGCCACGACAGCCTGTCGCTAACTGCCCGGTCACCTGCGTGCCGAAGCGCAGGCTGTATCGGAGTGTGATGTGTTTGCCCCGCAATGGGTGGGCCCAGAAATGGGAAGCCGGAGCGGAGGAATATGGGAGGCGCAAGCCAGTAAGTCGGGCAGCCCAGACCGGACGACAAATCACACCCCGATGCGGACGCCAACCCAGCAGACGCTGGACACCTGCATCACCCCTTACCTGCTGACAAACAAAAAAGAGGATTCAGCCATGCACAAGTGAATCGTGATGGGCACGCCCGCACAGCCTTGCTCTTACATACGGTGGCGTTTTAAGAGTGCAACACAGCCCGGTTTCGACTGGGCTTTTTCATGCCTGCAGTTATTCGTCAGCCCTCCCTTGTCGCAAGTCCAGAGGGCTGACGAATACCCGCAACCCACGTCGAGGATCGACCATGCACCCATCTTTCGCCCAACGCGTCACTGCCCTCGAAGGGTTGCGCGCACGTGCCCGCCAAGCTACGGCCGAGTTCTACCAAAAGCCCGGCGTACAACCGCCACCGCTGGCTCCGCTGATCATCGTGCGGCCGAGCGGCAACAACACCTTTTCGCTGATCAATCGCGCTACTGGCGTGGTCGTAGCCGAGCGCTTCGGTCACAACAATGCCACTGCTCATGCTCGTGAGCTGGAGGCAAAAGAAGCGCAGTTCAATGTTAAGCAGTTCGGAAAATTCTTGAGCAGCTGGACTTTGCGCTTTGGCATCACGCTGACCGTGTTCGCCTTCTTCGGCAGTCACATTTGAAACGCGCTAACGCATCCGCGCAACGCCGCCTTCGCCAGCCCCAACACCACCTGCCGCCCAGCGGACTCCAAGCCAGACCGGAGCAACAGTCATGTCCAAACCTACTGATACCGCGCAGTTTCTCGAAGACCTCAATGGAGGTGCTTTCATCAGCCAAATCGGCCACGCCCTCTCAGAAGTAGCTGCAGGCGTAGTCGACCACGGCAAAGCCGGGAAGCTGGTAATTACCCTCGATATCACCCAGATCGGCGAATCCAGCCAGGTAAAGATCAATCACAAACTGGATTACAAGGTGCCCACCAAGCGTGGTACCCGCAGCGAAAACACCCGCCTCGACACGCCTATGCATGTCGGTTCCGGCGGCAGCATCACGATGTTTCCTGAAAAGCACGACCAGCTATTCAGTCGAGAAGAAGCACCAATCACCCCGCGCACTTAAACCCGCTCCCACAGGTACTTGAGCCATGTCCCTAAGCCAAGAAGCAATTCAATTAATCACCGACACAGCCCTTTTGGCTGCTGGTAAAACACTGTCAACCTACTCACCAACGGCAGTCCTGCCTGAAGGCGTGAAAGTGGTTGATCTGGAAAAGTATCAGGTAGGCCGTAGCCGCTTCCGCGGCGTGCTCTCCACCAACTCCCTGGTCGATTTCAGTTCCTACGTTAAAGAACGCGCCATTGAAGGCGCCCGCGGCTTTATCGATCAGGACGAAATGACCTGCACACTGATCTTCAATCTGGGCACCAACGTTGCGCCCGGGCACGCAGATGATCGCGCAGTGCTGCGTCTAAAGCCGTCAGCAGGTTACAAGGCTGTCCAGAGCATCCCGGGGCGCGCGCTCTCGCAGAAAGACCTGAGTGATTGGATCGAAGACTGGAATGCATCATTGAGCGCCACTGACGAAGCCGGCCAGACGATGAGCATCGTCAAAGCTATCGCTGCGGTACGCACGATCACCATCAAAGCCTCATCGGAAAGCGACCACGCAGTCAGCGAAACCCGCACCAGTCGCAGCGCGATGGACCAGATCGAAGCCACCAGCAAAGAGACCTTGCCCGCCTCGCTGGTGTTCTCGGCAGTGCCTTACGAGGGCTTGAGCGTGCGCAACATCACTTTGCGCGTATCCGTCATCACCAGCGGCGCCCAGCCAATGCTGAAACTGCGCTGGATCGGCGAAGAAGTGCAGCGTGAAGAAATCGCGCAAGAGTTCAAGTCAGTGCTCGATGCGCAGATTGGGGAAGCAACTCCGCTTACGCTCGGCACTTTCGCCGTCTAAAAAAACCGGACTCAGACAGGTAATCCTTAATGAAACCCGAAATGATCACCCTCAAGCACGGCGACACCACGATCAAGATGCCTGCCGCATCGCTGGCAAAACTGGCCGTGGCCAGCGTGTTCGCCCAGGTGCTGCCACCGGCTGCGAATGTTCAGCCGAACTACCAGCATTCTGTTCCTGAACTCGGCACGGCATGGCCCGGCCAGGGCGGATTCAATGGTGGTCTGGTAGCTGCACGCGATGACGTTCCAGCGCACTACGTGATTGTCGCGGCGAAAGACGTTGGTGACCACGAATGGGGTGGCCGCGGGATCGAGGTCAAAGGTCTCAGCAAGACTGACGGCTACACCAACGCCCAGGTGCTGATAGGCAACGACGACGAAACAAAGTACCCGGCGGCCAATGCTTGCGCCGAGTATCAAGCGGATGGCCACCACGACTTCTACCTGCCCGCCGCTGCTGAGCTGTACCACTGCTGGCTGAACGTTCCGGAGCTGTTCGCCAAAGACAGCTGGTACTGGTCGAGTACGCAGCGCTCAGCCAACCTCGCGTTCCTCATGCACTTCGTTGGTGGCGGTCAGAACTTCTACGGCAAGAGCCTCGAGCTCCGTGTCCGCCCCGTCCGCAGATTGTTTATTTAATCCTTCAATCATTCATTCTTGACCGGCTACCGGGCGCATCAGCGCCTTTTTTGTTGCCTAAAAAAAGAGGAAGCACCATGTCCGCAATAGTTAAAGCATTGCCTGTAACGCCAATTTCAGCCATTGGCAAAGCCTACGGCGGCGGTTTCGTCACGGGCGTCACCGTTGAGAACGGCCAGCGTTATCTCAACATCACCGCAGGTGCCGCTCACGAATTGAAAGGTACCTGGGGTGCTCGGGGTGTGATCATCGAGGGCGCCGGTAGCTTTACTGACAGCCGCAGCAATACCGAATCAATGGCCGCTGCTGGTAGCGAGCTGGCACAGAAAGTCTTGGCACTGGAAATCGACGGGCACACCGACTGGGCCATTCCAGCACGTGACGTGCAGGAGCTGCAGTACCGCCACCTCAAACCCACCAGTGAGGAGAACTACTGCTGGGGTCGGGATGGCGATAACCCGAATAGCTTACCCATCGGCCTGCTGTACACCGCCGAGCTACCGGCGCAGACAACGCTCCCGGCCTTCCAAGACGATGGCGCAGAAGCTTTCAGCGGCTCCTGGTATTGGTCGAGTTCGCAGCGCTCAGCCGACACCGCATTCTACATGACCTTCGGTGATGGCACTCAGGACCTCAACGCCAAGAGCAACGAGCTCCGTGTCCGCCCCGTCCGCAGAGAGTTGATAATTGATTAATTCGCTTATTTAATCCGGCCGCGTGCGGCCGGTTGCTGTTTGGAGTTCCCGCTAATGGCAATGCACACGGACTTGCAGATCTACAAAGTGTCGATGGACCTGCTAAGCCTCGCAACAAACCTCACCCGGAACATCCCTCGGGATTTAAAGCTGCCGCTCAGCAAGCGTGTGATCGACGAATGCATTGACGTGCTGATGTTGATTGCTCGAGCAAACTCTACCCGGGACAAGCACCCTCACCTGACGTTGCTGGTTGAGAAGGTCCAGGTGGTCGAGTTCATGATGAGGCTGTTCAAAGAGAACCGCTTTATCAGTGTCCAGCAGCACGCAAAAGCGATAGCGGTGACCACCTCTATCGGAAAGCAGGCCAATGCCTGGAAACGCTACACCCCAACCGCGCCCGCCACCTGAGAGTTACGGCTTTCAGGTCTGTGCGATATTGAATCTGGTCGTGCCGCTGACCTCCTGGTCACCGCCATGCGCATCAGAGATACCGCCGGTCTAAAGCGTCCGCGTAGGTCTCGCGCAGTTTCCTCGCTGATCGGCATTGCCTTCGGCTTGGCGACGTAGATAGCACGATAGGTCGCAGCGCTCAGCCAACAACGCATTCAACATGAACTTCGATGATGGCAATCAGAACAACAACGACAAGAACAACGAGCTCCGTGTCCGCCCCGTCCGCAGATTCGACTGTTGGTCCGTACCAGTTTCAGGATTTAGTGCAGGCTTATTACGATTGTCGGCGCTCGAAGCGAAACAGCGACAGCGCTCTGGCTTTCGAATTGAACCTGGAACAGAACCTGATCCAGCTACACGACGACCTGATCGCTGGCACTTACCAGCCAGGCCGCTCGATATGCTTTGTAGTCACCCGCCCAAAAGCCCGTGAAGTTTGGGCAGCAGCCTTCCGGGATCGGGTTGTGCACCACCTGCTGTACAACCATGTGGCCCCGCGCTTCTATGCCAGCTTCATAGCCGATAGCTGCGCCTGCATCCCGGGTCGAGGCACGCTTTACGCCGCTAAGCGCCTTGAGTCAAAGATCAGGAGTGCCAGTGAGAACTGGTCAAAGCCGATCTTTTACCTCAAGTGCGACTTGGCCAACTTCTTCGTAGCGATCGATAAGCAGGTACTTCGCCGGCAGCTGGCCGCAAAAATCACTGAGCCGTGGTGGCTTGCTCTTGCTGAGCAGATCCTGCTGCACGACCCGCGCGAGAACTTCGAAACCAGGAGCCCGCGACACCTGTTTGATCTGGTACCGCAGCACAAACGTCTCGCCGCTCAGCCTTCTCACCTCGGACTACCCATCGGCAATCTGTCCTCGCAGTTCTTCGCCAACGTCTATCTGGATGCGCTGGATCAGTTTGCTAAGCATCGGCTAAGGGCCAAGCATTACATCCGCTACGTCGATGACTTTGTGTTCTTGCATGAGTCACCGCAGCAGCTCAATGCCTGGCACGCTGAGGTCGAGTCATTCCTGATGACACTGGGTGCTCGGTTGAACCCAACCAAAACCATCCTGCAACCGGTTGATCGCGGTGTCGACTTCGTTGGGCATGTGATCAAGCCATGGCGGCGCACCACTCGCAAACGGGCTCTGGCCCAAGCACTCAAACGAACGGCCGAAGCCCCCGCCGAGGATCTGCGCGAGACAGCCAACAGTTACTTTGGGCTGCTCAGCCAGGCCAGCCATAGCGAGAAAGACCGAGCAGCATTAGGTCGGGTCGTACTCAGGCGCGGCAACAGTGTCAATGCAGCGCTGACCAAAACTTATCGAAAGCGTTGATCGGCTGACTTTGGCAAAGGCTTGGCGAGTTCATCCCGCCACTGCGCAAGTGCTGCGATCAGCTGGAGTCCTTCAGAAGCCTCGTCTTCAAGCATGTCATCTGGAAGGCTTAACAATCGAACTACCTCCTCGCCGATTATCCGGATCGCCGCAACATCGGTTTTCGCACTCATCGCACCCACCCATGGTTATCACCAAGGGCTAATTAATACTCCTGCTTTGAAAATCACGCTATCGCATGGAGAAAGCATGAACCGACAAGCAATTTCTCTTTCTCAGGTCGCCGTGGTCAATGGCCTGCAGTGGCGGCTCTACCCTGTCGACTTCAAGACCGAAGAAGGCACCTTCAGTGTTTACCTCTACGCCATCAACCGCGAACACGCTGCGGCGATCCTGCTGGAGCTGAAAGAAACTGCCGTCCTGCGCGACGGCGATCTGGCGGGCATCGCCCGCAACGATTAACCCCGAGGCAACCCAATGAACTCAATCGCACAGCGGGCGCTTGATCGTGCCCGTGAACTACCCGCCGCGACTCCGATCGCCCCTGCAACGATCAAGCCGCAGTTACCCGAACTCGTTATCACTGGCCCTATCAACCGCGTCATGGAGCTGGAAGGCAGGAGTTACGCCGTCGACGTAGTGAGGTCGCTAGGATCATCAATTCGTAACCCGCTTGTGGTGGCCAGCACTATCCGCAATCTGACCCTGACCGCTGCGGGCCAGCCATCAAGTCATGCCAGCGGGATCAAGTAGGTCATTGATCTCTTGAAGGAGGCAATGTGATCGCCCTCCGCCGAACAGTTCAGATACGCGGCGCACCCATGGGGCAGCTCGACCTACAAACGATCTGCGACAAATGCAACAGGTCGCGCGCCCACGGAAACCACACTAAATGCAGCAAGTTGCGCCAGGCCGAAGCGGTTGAGCGGCGCGCACGGGAGAAGCAGTAATGAGTAAATTCCAGCGAGAAGATCGCTACATAGTGGTCAAGCTCAAAAAGCTTACGCATATGCAGGAAAAACACCTGCGCGCATACCTTCACGGCGAAGGAATTCAGACGATTGAAAGCGTAGTTGTTGAGCGTGACTGGCCTGAATACCACCTAGTCTGGGCGATGCTTGAGCACCGCATGGCCGGTAAGCCGGTGCCTGACTTCGATCTTTGGCGCCGAGCAAATGATCTGCAGGAACGGCTGACCGCGGCGGATGAGCGTATCGATACCCTCTCGTCACCACCTGAGCTAACCGCCGAGTTGCGCTGGATCTTTGGTCTGATGTGCTTCCAGTGCATTCACTACGCACAAGGCCTGCGCCGCCTAGGCCACAAAATCCCCGAGAAGGCCGAGCACGAACAAGCGGCAGTCATTCACTGGATGTTCGGGCATTACCTGAAAGACCCGACCAACTGGCGCAATAACGCGACAGCCGAAATGAAAGCGGTAACCCCAGCTGCATAGAAGTACGCCCGTACTCTTCACCTCTGCATCCCACCAAACTCCAAGTGAGCCGTTTTAGCGGCAAGGACGAAGTCATGCCTGAAAATAAATCGAAAACCATGTGCATCTACCACGGCAACTGCGCCGATGGCTTCGGTGCAGCATGGGTAGTTCGTAAAGCCCTTGGGGCTAATGTCGAGTTTGTACCTGGTGTATACGGCCAAGAGCCACCGGATGTAGCTGGAAAAGACGTTGTTCTCGTCGACTTCAGCTACAAGTACGACGTACTGGCGGAGCTCGCGTGGAGAGCGAAAAGCATAATCGTGCTCGACCATCACAAGAGCGCGGCCGAAGATTTGGGGCGCTTTGAGCCATTCCACGCAGGCATTGAAGAAGATACCCGGCGCGATGACGGGACCCCACTACTCGGATGGAAAACAGCGCACGACATGGCCAACTCACAAAACGGCCCATCGATCGCCTGCTGTTTCGATATGAACAGAAGCGGGGCAATGCTCGCGTGGGATCACTACTTCCCAGGCCAAGAGCCCCCTCAGTTACTGCGGCACATCGAAGATCGCGACCTTTGGCTGTTCAAGCTTGAAGGAACGCGGGAGATCCAAGCCAACCTGTTCAGCTACCCCTACGACTTTGAAGTATGGGACCAACTTATGGCCGCTGATGTACTCACCCTGGTATCCGATGGGGCCGCAATTGAGCGCAAGCATCACAAGGATGTAGCAGAGCTGGTGGGCGTGACGAAGCGGCGATTGGTGATCGGAGGCATTAACGTGCCGGCAGCATCCCTGCCCTACACATTGACCAGTGATGCCGGTCACTTGATGGCGCAGGGCGAACCATTCGCAGCCTGCTATTGGGATACGCCCACCGGGCGAGTGTTCAGCCTGCGCAGCACTGATGAAGGTATGGACGTTTCTGAAATAGCCAGCCAGTACGGAGGCGGTGGCCACCGCAACGCTTCAGGGTTTCGCGTCCCATTCGGTCATGAGCTAACCATTTAGTCGCTTTTAGGTTTCCCTTACAAAATTCTATAAGCCTGCCGATGATCGGCGGGCGAGGTATCCCTATGTCTGCAGTCCTTCAGCGTTTCCACCAGGTAGCAAACGACGCACTCGTAAAGATCAGTGCTCACTGCCTACCCGGCGCCAAGATAGCGCTGGTGATATACACCCCAGGCAAGCCCGAGGAAGACATCATCCTCAAAGATCAAGGTCTCGATGACAACGAAGTTGTCAGCTCTCTGCGCCGACGCGGCCTGAGCATCGACGGCGACAATGCCTACAAGCGAGACCTCTGCGACGCGATTGTTGGGGCCTTGGCTCTTGGCGCTCAGAACACCAGTCCACCACCGGCAGATCACTGGGGCCAGCGTTTCTGGGATATAGGCCGTGAAGAGCGAGCACTTGTCGAAGAGCTCGTTGAGGCGCTCAAGATCACCCGTGAGAATCTTCGGGCATGCCAAGGAACGATTCATTTGGCTGGTGGCTTTGACCCCGCCTATGTGAGCGAAGCCCAGGCAGCAATGAAGATCGCGGACACTGCCATGGCCAAAGCCACCCGATAACCCACCTTCTGCCGCCCAGCGCGGCGGCATGGAGACACGCCCATGGAAACTGAAATCCTCTCCGAGGAAGAGCTGGCCGACCTTACCGGCTACAAACACCGTGGCTATCAGCGCCAATGGCTCAAGGCTCGCAACTGGGTCTTTATCGAAAGCCGCGGTGGTCGCCCTCTCGTTGGCCGGATGTTCGCCCGCATGAAGCTCGGAATAATTTCACCGGACCTGACACTCCAGACACCCCCGCCAGCAGCTCCTACCTGGACACCTGATTTCTCTAGAGTGAATTGATATGCGCCCCCGCAATATGGAAAACAGAGACTTGCCACCAGGGATGGTAAGGCGCAAGCGCCCGCGCAAGAACGGCAAAGTGTGGATTGGCTATTACTACAAGGATGCTTCTGGCAAGGAGATCCCTCTGGGAAGCGACTTAAGTAAAGCCCGCTTGAAGTGGGCCGAGCTGGAAGCGAAGGAAAAGCCGGCAGACTTGACTGTGATGAAAGGAATCTTCGACAGGTACGAGCGCGACGTCATACCAAAAAAGGGGGAGCGCACCCAGAAAGACAACCTGGCAGAGCTCAAACAGCTGCGACCAACCTTCGACGGAGCACCCATAGACTCGATTACCCCCGCCAATATCGCCGGCTACCGCGATGCGCGCACTGCTAAGGTCAGGGCAAACCGGGAGATCGCCCTGCTCTCACATGTATTCAACATGGCGCGAGAGTGGGGGCTGACCGAGCGGGAAAACCCTTGCCAGGGCATCAGGAAGAACAAAGAAATGCCGCGCGATTACTACGCTAACGCGGTCGTGTGGGATGCCGTTTACGGGATGGCGGAACCTGAACTCAAAGAGGCAATGGACCTTGGCTATTTAACCGGCCAGCGGCCCGCTGACGTGATCATCATGCGCAGCGACGATACCGAGGGAGATTACTACTTGGTTACGCAGGGCAAGACCGGGCTGAAACTGAGGATTTTGATGTGCACCGAGTCAGGGGAAAACAGCCTAGGGAAATTGATCAGGGAAATTACCGAAAGGAATGCGCACCACTCATCCAAATACCTGCTGATAAGCAAACACGGCAAGAGGATGACGAAGGGAATGCTGCGCTTGCGCTGGGACAAGGCAAGGGAGAAGGCTTGCGCGAAGGCAATAGAACAAGGCGACCCGATGCTGGCAGCCAAGATTAGTGGGTTTCAGTTTCGCGACATCAGGCCTAAGGCTGCTTCGGAAATCCTCGATATCGGCGATGCAAGCCTACTGCTTGGCCACAGCAAACAGGAGATCACGAAGAGGGTTTACCGGCGGATTGGCGCGACCGCCAAGCCATCCAAATAGGCAAAGTTTCGGAACTCATGCCCTAAAGTTTCGGAACTCGTGCATTTACTTCCATGTTCCGAGCCAAATCCCAGAAACAACAAAGCCCCGAATAATCGAGGCTTTGTTGTTAAATTTGGCGGGAAACCAGGGATTCGAACCCTGGGAACGCTATTAACGTTCGCCGGTTTTCAAGACCGGTGCATTCAACCACTCTGCCAATTTCCCGTACTTCAAATGAATCACCGCCAGCGTGCTATTGGAAAGCACCCGGGATAAAAAAATCATGGACCTGTTACAGTCTACGACTTTCAGGACCGCCGCTTTAAAGCAACAAGCCCTACCCCCTACCGTTGTTTCGGGCGCCATAATACCTGAATGAAACACGTTGTCAAACTCTCTTGATCCCTTGTTTCAGAGCCTCTGCTATGATCTTTGCTACTTAACATTTCTAACCACAGGAGTATCGCCATGCGCGAACAGGATTACGCAGTTAATAACAGCGTGCAGGCCGAGCAGCTAGAGGTTAGCCGCGTCCTGCGCAACACGTACGGTTTGCTGGCTCTTACCCTGGCTTTCAGCGGTGTGATGGCTTACGTCTCGCAGCAGATGCGAGTCGGCTACCCAAATATTTTTGTTGTACTCATCGGTTTCTACGGCCTGTTCTTCTTGACGAACAAGCTGCGTGATTCGGCATGGGGCCTGGTGTCCGCCTTTGCCCTGACCGGTTTCATGGGATTCCTGCTGGGCCCGATTCTCAACCGCTACCTGGGCATGCAGGGCGGCGCTGAAGTAGTAAGCTCGGCATTTGCGATGACTGCTCTGGTATTTGGTGGCCTGTCAGCCTACGTGCTGATCACCCGCAAGGACATGAGCTTCCTGGGCGGCTTCATCACTGCCGGCTTCTTTGTTCTGCTGGGCGCGACGCTGGCCAGCTTCTTCTTCCAGATTAGCGGCCTGCAACTGGCGATCAGCGCAGGTTTTGTATTGTTCTCTTCGGTCTGCATCCTGTTCCAGACCAGCGCCATCATTCATGGCGGCGAGCGCAACTACATCATGGCGACCATCAGCCTGTATGTTTCGATCTACAACCTGTTCATCAGCCTGCTGCAAATTTTCGGCATCATGAGCCGCGACGACTGATCAACAACCGCTACACAAAAGCCCGCTTCGGCGGGCTTTTTGTTGTCTGCTGCAAGCATCTTTGGGCATCTGGCTTTATCATTACCGCAGATTTGCTGACAGAGCCCACCATGAAATTTGCCATTGCCCTTTATTCGGCAGCCCATGCGCCCTCCTCCCGTCGCGCCCTGCGTTTTGCCCAGGCAGCACTGGCGGGCGGCCATGAAATTGTCCGGCTGTTCTTTTATCAAGACGGTGTTCACAGTGCTTCGAGCAATATCGTGACGCCCCAGGACGAACAGGACATCGCACAACAATGGGCGACCTTCGTCAGTCAGCATCAGCTCGATGGTGTGGTGTGTATTGCCGCAGCCTTGCGCCGGGGCGTGCTGAATGAAGACGAAGCAACGCGCTATCAGCGCCCGGGGGTCAACCTGAAAGCACCGTGGGAATTGTCCGGACTGGGGCAATTACACGACGCCATTCAATCTGCCGATCGACTGATCAGCTTCGGAGGGCCTTGAAATGCCCAAGTCACTGTTGATTATCAGCCGCCAGGCACCGTGGTCTGGCCCGGGGGCAAAAGAAGCACTGGATATCGTTCTGGCGGGCGGTGCATTTGACTTGCCTATTGGCCTGCTGTTTATGGATGACGGTACTTTCCAGCTCGTGCCAGAACAAAACGCCGGCGCCCTTCAACAAAAAAACCTCACCGCCAACCTGCAAGCCCTGGCCATGTTTGGCGTTGAGGATCTGTATGCTTGCCGCCACAGCCTTGACGAGCGTGGAATCTCGCCCGCAGGGCTTGCAGTCGCTGACGTACAGCCACTGTCAGCAGATGAAGTGCGTGCAGTCATTGACCGTTATGACCAAGTGATCACCCTCTGATGTCGACCCTACACGTTGTGAGCCACTCACCTTTTTCAGACACCCGCCTGGGCAGCTGCCTGCGCTTGCTGGGCAGTGAAGATGCCGTGCTGCTGTGCGGCGACGGGGTATACGCCCTGCAGCTACAAGGCAGCGCCCTCACATCCCTGGAAGAAAAAACCGTTTTTATCCTTGAAGAGGACTTGCAGGTGCGCAACCTCAAATGCCCGACATGGGCAACGGGCGTTGATTACCCAGCCTTCGTCGAGCTGTCGATTCGTTATGACAAGGTCAACACCTGGCTATGAATGTGCTTACTCTCAGCGGCAAAAGCATCGAACTGGACAAAGACGGCTACCTGCTGGACCTCAACGATTGGTCTGCCGAAGTCGCCCAGGCACTGGCCGCACAAACGGGCATCGAGCTAAGCCCCGAACACTGGGAAATCCTTGAGTTGTTGCGCAGCTTCTATCAAGAGTTCCAGCTGTCTCCTGCCACGCGCCCACTGATCAAGTACACCGCTCTGAAACTGGGGCCCGACAAAGGCAACAGCTTGCACCTCAACCGACTGTTTAATGGCACCCCAGCCAAACTCGCCGCCAAGCTGGCGGGCCTGCCCAAGCCGACCAATTGCCTATGAACACTCCCGCTGCGCTGACTCTCGAAACTCCGGCCGAACACCCGTTTGCTCAATTTGTACGCATCCTGGGCAAAGGTAAACGGGGTGCCCGCAACCTGACCCGCGAAGAAGCTCGCGAGGCAATGGGCATGCTGCTCGACGACAAGGCAGAAGACACCCAGCTGGGGGCCTTTCTGATGTTATTGCGGCACAAGGAAGAAAGCTCAGAAGAAATGGCAGGTTTCACCGAGGCCGTCAGGGAGCGCCTGGCAGCACCCGTGATCAAGGTCGACATCGATTGGCCGACTTATGCAGGCAAAAAGCGCCACTTGCCTTGGTATCTGCTGGCCGCCAAGTGCCTGGCCCAGAACGGCGTGCGCATCTTCATGCATGGCGGAGGCGCTCATACGGCGGGCCGAATGTACAGCGAGCAGCTGCTTGAGGTGCTTGGCATCCCGCTGTGCCGCAACTGGCAGAGCGTCAATGAAGCGCTGGACACAGGCAATCCGGCGTTTATGCCACTGCAGGACTGGGCGCCGCAATTGCAGCGCATGATAGACCTGCGCAACACCCTGGGCCTGCGCTCGCCGATCCACTCCCTGGCACGCATTCTCAACCCCCTGAGTGCTCGCTGCGGCCTGCAAAGCATCTTCCATCCGGGCTATCAAAGCGTGCACCGAGAAGCCAGTGGCTTGCTGGGAGACACCAGCATCGTGATCAAGGGTGATGGCGGCGAAGTCGAAATCAATCCCGACACATCAAGCCATCTTTACGGCACAACGGCAGGCGTGAGCTGGGATGAAGAGTGGCCCGCCTTGTCATCACAACGCCATGTCAAACCCCCATCGCTGGAGCCGGAACATCTCAAGGCGCTTTGGCGTGGCGAAGTCGAAGACAGCTACCCCCAACTGGCCCTGTTGTCGACGATGGCCCTTGCATTGCGAGGGCTGGGCACGCCCCGGGAGCAAGCCTTTGAGCTGGCACAGCGCTATTGGGACAATCGTGACACATCGATTTAAACCTGTTGCCGGCCACCCGACTCTGCCTTTTTGCGAGACCACACCATGCTCATTCCCTACGACCAGCTTGAACCCGACACCCTCACCCGCCTGATCGAAGATTTCGTAAGCCGTGATGGCACTGACAACGGCGATGACACGCCTCAGGAAACTCGCGTGCTGCGTGTCCGACATGCGCTGAGCAAAGGGCAAGCGGTTATTTTTTTCGACCTGGAAAGCCAACAGTGCCAACTGATGCCCAAGCATGCAGTGCCAAAAGAGTTCTTTGATTAATCCTTTGCAAGTTCGCCGCTGGCAAGGCGCCCAGCATTGCGGTCTCGTATCCGCTTATAGATTTCATCGCGATGAACACTGATGTCCCTGGGGGCCTCGACCCCCAGGCGCACGCTTGTACCGTTTACGGCAATAACGCACAGCGTTATTTCTGATCCGATTGAAATACGCTCGCTTGCGGCACGACTAAGTATCTGCATGGCTGTCATCCTAGGATCTGAGTAGGCATAAAGACTGCACTGCGTAAAACTACCCATCAATCCCTACAAATGAATTCAGCTCACACCTACTACTTCCTCGGATACCTCCTACAGACTAACGGGCGAACAAGGCTTTTACGGGCTTGAAAAGCGCGGCCCCAGCAAGATGATGGTGGCGCCAATCACACACAACCCTACCCCAATCCAGTCTGAACCCAATGGTCGAATGCGCTCAACGACCGCCAGCCAGGCAATGGACGTCACAATGTAAATCCCGCCATAGGCGGCATAGGCACGCCCGGCATAAGCCGCTTCGACCTTGGTCAGCAGCAAGGCAAACAACACCAGACTCACGATCGCCGGCAACGCCCACCATGGGCTTTTGCCCTGGCGCAACCACATCCAAAATCCATAGCAACCTGCAATTTCAAACAGAGCTGCCAAAAAAAACCATACGTAGTTGAGCATGCGCGTGTCTCCAGATATGCAGCGCGCCACCCTACCTGCGGGTCTGGTGGTGATCAAGGTCGAAGTCTTTTAAGACCGCCCTGAATAAAAATTGAATTATTTACCTTGCGCTCGAGTCGGATTTTATAAGCACTGCCCACCCCTGCTTCTCAAGCGGCGCCCCAAAAAACTGCCTATCGGCGCAACACAAAAAAGAAGGAAATATTCATGACCACAATTCTTCTGATCGTTCTTATTTTGCTGTTAGTCGGCGGACTGCCGGTGTTCCCGCACTCAAAAAGCTGGGGATACGGCCCCTCGGGCATTATCGGGACCGTGCTGGTAGTGCTGTTGATATTGCTCTTGCTCGGCAAGATCTGACGTCTGCAACGCAATAAAAAAGAGGCCCTGAGGCCTCTTTTTTATTTATCGGGCTGATTACTTGGGATCAGCCACGCCTGCGGTGTTATCCAGCAGGCTTTTGGTAGCGGTTTGCAGGAAGGATTCGAGCTTTGTCTTGAGCTCGGTCGCTTCAGGCGAATCGGTTACCACTTTTGCGTCAGCATTGGCGCCCAATTTGTATTGCCAAACCTTGGCCGGCATATCCTTGGGTTGAACCAGCAAGTAGTCGTCACTGATGATCGCCACGGTCTGGTCACTGCCGGACGGCTTGATCACACCGCTGCCCTTGTCACCTTCTGGCAGGGTCAGCAGGTCACGGCCCCAGCATTGCTGACGGAACTCGCCACCCAGACGACCCATGATAGTCGGCACGATATCGACCTGAGTCCCCACGGTGTCATTTCGGGCACCGAACTTCTCCTGAATACCAGGCCCGATCAGCAGCAATGGCACGTTAAAACGCCCAAGGTCCATCTCGGAAATTTGCTGTTCGTTGCCGAACCCGTGGTCGCCGACCACGACAAACAGGGTTTCCTTGAAGTACGGCTCTTTACGCGCTTTTTCGAAGAACTGCCCCAACGCCCAGTCGGAGTAACGCATCGCAGTCAAATGCTCGTTGAGCGAACCACGATCCGTCACCGGCTCAACCGGCAACGGCGTAGGCAAGGCATACGGCGTGTGGTTGGACAGGGTTTGCAGCAACGCATAGAAAGGCTCTTTACCTTCACGCTTTTTCAGCTCTTCGAGGCCACGGTTGAACATGTCCTGGTCAGATACGCCCCAGGTAGGGTCCGAGAACACAGGGTTAACGAAATCGTTACGACCCACAAAAGTAGTCATGCCCTGGTTGCTGAAGAAGCCCGACTGGTTGTCCCAGGCAAAATCACCGTTGTAGACATACACATCATCGAACTTGCGGGCACTCAGCAATTCCGGCAGGCCGGACAACTTGTGGCTGCCTTCCGGGGTTTGCATCAGGTATTCAAAACCCGGCAGGTTCGGGAAGCAGGCCATAGTGGCGAACATGCCCTGATGGGTATGGGTGCCGTTAGAGAAGAAGCGCTCAAACAGCAAGCCTTCCTTGGACAGGTTGTCGAAGTAAGGCGTGATATTGCCCGGGCGACCCAGCGCGCCCACCGAGTGACCGGCGAAGCTTTCCATCAGGATCACAACAACGTTCTTGATCGGCAGGGTTTTTTCCGCAGGCGGCGTGGTGTCACGGCGCACAGGGGCCGTATCCGGATCGACCAGCTTGTCGTGTTCGGTCAGCAGCATGTCGCGCACGGTCTGCTGGGCCACAGGCTCTTCCAGCGTGGCCTTCCAGATATTGGTGCGGTCGTCACCGAAGCGGCTTTTGGCAGCAGCAATCAGGGACAGGGAGCCGTTGAGACCCAACTGGTTAGCGAAGTTGGAATCCGTTGTGTAGGCATCACCCCAGCGCAGCGGAGGCCCTTGACGCAGGGTGCCGCGAGCCGCAACCACACACACCAGCAGCAGCACCATGAACACGGCAACACGGCCATACCACGGCGCTACAGCGCGCGAAGTGCCCGAGGCAACTGCGCCAGCACTTGGACGGGTTACGCGGTCTGCACCACGGAATGCGAAGTACAGGATCACGGTGCCTACGGCCCAGGCCAACAGGTAACGCACTACCGGAAAGCCGTACCACAACATGCTCATGACGGTTTTCGGGTCTTCCTTGACGTACTGGAAGACCAGGCCGTTCAGGCGTTGATGGAATTCACGGTAGAAGTCCATCTCCATCAGGCCCAAAAACAGTGCCAGGCTGGAGGCAGCGAGCAGCCAGAAACGCAGCACCCCGCGCATGGCCATTGTCTTGACACTGAGCAGCGCCAACAGCAGTGGAATGCTGAAGTAAACGACAATGCGCAAGTCGAAACGCAGGCCGTTGGCGAACGCTTCGAGGAAAGTCGAGGCCGGGGTATCGAGGATCATTTCCCGGTTATAAACCAGCAATGCCACCCGTAGCAGGGTGAACATCACCATCATGATCAAGGCACAGAGCAGCGTAAACGCCAGATGCGATTTGACGGTCGGTTGCAACACACGCGTGGCAGCATGTTGTTGGCTTGGGGCGTCCGGGTTTGCCATGTCGTTTTAGGACCCATTGGTTCAAGTTGAAGTGGCTTTATTGAGCATTGCCCTGCCCTTGGCACCCATGCGCTTTGGCACAGGCAGAGAGGTCACTCATAGGGGGGGGAAATGTTGCATGATCACCCGTGGATTTCCACTGGAACATCGCTCTTCTTTACGCAGGATTTGGCCCGACACTAACCGCTAAACACCGGACTAGAGGCGTTTACACGTAGTGAAGCCGAAAATTTGCGTGCGAATTGTCTTAAAGTTTCCGTGAAAATTTCGTTCAAAGCACATCTTGATACACAAGAAAGGGCCATCAGGCCCTTTCCAGTCATTGCGTCGCCGTTGAGTATCAGCACCGCCGATTGATCGCGCAGCAGCTTAAATCCGCACATTACCCCGCGGCCCGGCGATGGCCCAAATGACCAGCCCCAACACCGGCAGGAACAGAATCAGCAAGATCCAGAGGATTTTTGCCCCGGTACCCGCACCACTTTTAAGCACGTTGATGATGGCCCAGATATCGAGAGCCAGAATGATCAAACCGATCAGACCATTAAACGTTGAACCCATGATGACGCTCCTGAGTGAGTACGTGTGCACATAGGATAGTCACCCGCAGCCAGGGTTCCGCTTTTTATTGCACAGGCATGGCTTCAGACGTGCACGGCAACCTTCAAGGCTTCGAGCGAAGGCGCTGCCGCGATACCCGCCTGGGCACACAACTCCAGCACGCGAGGCACGTCGTTGCCATACACCAGTACCACTTGAATCTCGTCATCCAGTGGCTGGCTCAGGTTCAACAGCACATAACCCCCCTTCTCGGCGCTCATGCTGCCCATCTGGATCTGGATCCGGTTAAGCGCTGTCAGCGGCTCGGTCTTGGCCAACTGCTTGGGCTTGATATTGAACGCTACGTCCGGGCCAAACGAGGCTACGATCTGGGCAAACAGATCCATGTACGTATCTGCCTGGAACAACACCGTGTCCGGCAAGCTACCCACAATCACCCACTCGCCCAGAGGGATAGGGAAGCTGTCGTCGTAGTTGATGTCCGGATTGGCGGCCAGAAAGCCTGCCTGATCAGCGTAAGCTTGAGCCGCCTCATCAGCGATTGTGGCGATTTCGTCGTCGCCCATGCACCCAGAGCTGATTTTGCTGATGAGTTCAACGAGAGTGGTTTTCATGGGCGAGGCCTGTCACAAGGAAATTTAAGGGCGCGCAGGATATAACAATTGCGCCCTTCAAGGGCAATCAGCCCGACAGCTTCTCGAGTTTGGCCACAGCGTCGGTTGCGCCCATGGTCTTGGCCGCATCTAGTGCCGTGATGCCATTGGCATCCTTGGCCTTGGGATCTGCACCCTTGCTGATCAGGTAATCAATGATCTCGGTGCGATTGAACATGGCGGCCATCATCAACGCGGTCCGGCCATCAAACGAAGCGCCTTCGACTTGTGCGCCGCCCTCAACCAGGGTTTTGACCATGTGCAGGTCACCCTTGAACGCTGCACCGGCAATCGGGCTTTGGCCGTTTTCATTGCGGATTTCGGGATCGGCGTTGTGCTCGAGCAGCACCTTAACTGCCTCTACGTGCCCGTGATAGCTGGCCAGCATCAGCAAGGTATCGCCCTTGTGATTGCGCAAGTTGGCCGGCAATCCCTTGCTCAACAGAGCGGCCAGCATCGCAGCATCGCCGTCGCGCGCCTTGTTGAACACCTGCTCGGCAAAGTCGGCGGCCTCTTCAGGGCTCATCTGCCGGGCTTGATCTGCTGGCTTGTTGTCTGACATGTAAAGCTCCACCTTCGCTACAAAAAAACCTAGTTTCCTGAGACGGAGCAAAGGTGTCATCCCTTTTCTTCGCAACATGACCATAGAAACAATCAATCGACGCTCAGACGCTCATATCAACTGGGCAAAATGCAGGATGCACGATGGCCCTTCATGCAAAATGCACGACAAGTACATTTTTCATAAAATTTAAACTATTGATTTATAAGGGTTTTTTAAAAAAAGAATAGTGGCACAATCGCTGCAACCTCTCCTCCATAGAAGCCCTTCAAGAGCTATGGAGCCAAACACATGAGCCTGATCCAGGAAAAATTCGCATCGTTGTTCTCCAACTACACAGTGACCGTCAAACCCCGTCCGGATGGCGGCGTGCTATTGACCCTGTGTGACAGCGATGGAAAACAGACCCAGCGCACAATCTCCTACGCGCAGTTGCATACCGCAGAACAATTGACGTGGGCCATCAGCGCCATTCGCCGTGACCTCGCCGGCACTGCCAGCGAACTGCCAACGATTTCCCTGCTGCAAAGCCAGCACCGCTTCGCTCTGCCGACCTACCACACCCGCTGATACCGAATGCCTGATGCAAAAAAGCCAGCGATCGCTGGCTTTTTGCTGTGCTCGATTCGGTCGCCTTAATCATCAAGGCCCGGGAAATGGCTGGCGATGTCTGCTCCCGTCGGATGAGCAACCATACCCTGGGTATTGCCGAACATTCTGATGGCTACAAGGTGTGGGTGCTCACCCATATCAAACCATTGCGCCATGCCGGCAGGCACCGAGAGCAGATCGCTGCGTTCGCACAGCACTGCATAGAGATAATCACCGATGTGCAGCGAAACCAGCCCACGCCCGGCGACAAACAATCGCACTTCATCAGCACCGTGACGATGCTCGTCCAGAAACCTGGCGCGCAACTCGGCTTTTTGCGGGTGTTCGCTGCTGACGCTGACAACGTCAAGGCTGGAGCAGCCGTGTTCGCTCATCAGCCGATCAATCGGCTCACGGCAGGCCTGGACCACTTCGTCCTGGCTGGCGCCCGGCCGGATCGGTGTTGTGGTTGGCAGGCGATCAAAAACCACGCCCTGTTCGGCCAGTGTAGAAACGATGTCTTCAAAGTGGGTCAGCACCTTGTTGGGTAATTCAGGGCTCGATACGTGGTAAACGGACAGGCTGCTCATGGGACGGGGTTCCTTGGCTTGGGCGTGCATTCGGCTGTTGCGGGCAAGGCTCAGTGCCTGTCCTCTTTCAATCGAGTGGCAATGATAACGGCTGCGGTCAGGGCTGCGACGCTTGCCATACTAAAGGTGAAGGTGGGACCCAGGGTGTTCCAGCTATAACCGGAATACAGCGCCCCCACTGCGCCGCCAATCCCGGCCAGGGTGGCGTACAAGGCCTGGCCCTGCCCTTGCTGGCCCGGGCCAAAACTGCGCTGCACAAAGGTCATGGCCGAGGCGTGAAAACTGCCGAAAGTGGCGGCATGCAGCAGCTGCGCCAGCAGCAATACCCACAGGTGCTCGGCAAAAGAACCCAACAATAGCCAGCGCACGGCGGCCAGCATGAAACTGAACATCAACACCCGGCGCACTGAGAACTTGAGCAGGATGCGGCGCATGGCCAAAAACATCAGCACTTCGGCGACCACCCCCAGGGCCCAGAGCAGACCGATCACGCCCCGGCTGTAACCCAGGTCTTCGAGGTGCAGGGTGAGGAAGGTGTAATACGGCCCGTGGCTCATTTGCATCAACGCGACACAGGCATAAAACGCCAGTACACCGGGGCTGCACAATTGCTTTAAAAAGCCGCCCACGACGGCTGCACGCCCCTGACTGGAAGGTTGCGCGTTCGGCACCCACAGGCTGCACAGCACAATGCCGCCCATGATCACGATCAGCGCTACGGGGTAGATGTCCAGGCTCAGCCACTCAAACAGGCGCCCCAGAATCACCACCGCGAGGATAAAACCGATCGAGCCCCAAAGGCGAATCTGGCTGTAACGCTCAGGCTGCTCGCGCAAGTGGGCAAAGGTGATGACTTCGAATTGCGGCAATACGGCGTGCCAGAAGAACGCGTGCAGCGCCATCACCAGTGCCAGCCAGGCATAACTCTGGCTGACGAAAATCAAGGCAAAGCTGAGCAAGGTGCAGAGCGCGCCCAGCCGCACAATCAACAGCCGCTGGCCGGTGTAGTCGCCAAGCCAGCCCCACAGATTGGGGGCCACGCAGCGCATCAGCATCGGGATGGCCACCAGTTCGCCTATGCGCGCACTGGAGAAGCCGAGGTGATGAAAGTACAGCGCCAGAAACGGCGCTGTCGCGCCAAGCAAGGCGAAATAGAAAAGATAGAACCCGGACAGGCGCCAGTAAGGAAGTGTCGCCACGGCCGTCAGACCGTGGCGCCCAGCAACCCTTGCATTACAGCTGGCCCAGCACAGGCGTGCTTACACGCACGTCGGCATTTTGCCCACGATGACGCAGCAGGTGGTCCATCAGCACGATGGCCATCATGGCTTCGGCAATCGGTGTGGCACGAATGCCTACACACGGGTCATGACGGCCCTTGGTGATCACGTCCACCGGATTGCCATGCACGTCGATCGAGCGGCCCGGGGTGGTGATGCTCGATGTTGGCTTGAGGGCCAAATGCGCAACGATCGGCTGGCCGGACGAAATCCCGCCCAGAATGCCGCCCGCGTTGTTGCTGAGGAAGCCTTCGGGAGTCATCTCGTCGCGGTGCTCGGTGCCACGCTGGGCAACGCTGGCAAAGCCGGCGCCAATCTCGATGCCTTTGACCGCGTTGATGCTCATCAGCGCATGGGCCAGTTCAGCGTCCAGGCGGTCGAAAATCGGCTCGCCCAGACCCGGAATCACACCTTCGGCGACCACGGTGATTTTGGCACCGACCGAGTCCTGATCACGACGCAGCTGATCCATGTAGGCCTCAAGCTCCGGCACTTTGTCTGGATCAGGGCTGAAAAAGGCGTTTTCTTCAACCGAGTCCCAGGTCTTGAACGGGATTTCGATCGGGCCCAGCTGGCTCATGTAGCCGCGAATCACGATGCCCTGGGTTGCCAGGTACTTTTTGGCAATGGCACCTGCGGCCACACGCATCGCCGTTTCACGGGCCGAGCTGCGACCGCCACCGCGGTAATCCCGCTCGCCGTATTTGTGGTGGTAGGTGTAATCGGCGTGGGCCGGACGAAACAGATCCTTGATCGCCGAGTAGTCCTTGGACTTCTGGTCGGTGTTGCGGATCAACAGGCCGATGGCGCAACCGGTGGTGCGACCTTCAAATACCCCGGAAAGGATTTCGACTTCGTCGGCTTCCTGGCGCTGGGTGGTATGACGGCTGGTGCCGGGCTTGCGTCGATCCAGATCACGCTGCAGGTCTTCAAGGGACAGCTCCAGCCCTGGCGGGCAGCCATCAACAATGGCGACCAACGCCGGACCATGGCTTTCGCCAGCGGTGGTGACAGTGAACAGCTTGCCGTAGGTATTGCCGGACATGCAGGGCGCTCCGCGAAAATCAGCCGATAAAGTTCAGCCCGAAATCGGTTCAAGTTGTGTTGCAGCCACAACAGAAGTTGAACAGATCCCAGATAACCAAATGCGCCAGTATACGCAGGCTACCTCCGTAGTTCATCCTCGAACCTTACTCATCCGGGTTTGTCCAACCGGCACACTAGACAATGATGGCGCTATGATGCTGCGAATACTCTTCTTTGCACTGACCTTGCTTGGCTTTGGCTCCCAGGCCCTGGCAGCCCCCCCTTCCAATGTCTTGCTGCGGCCCATTGAGCTGGATACCGGCTCCGGCACGCTGTATGGCTCGCTGGTATTGCCCAAGAGCGACAAGCCCGTACCTGTGGTGCTGATCATTGCGGGTTCCGGCCCGACCGACCGCGACGGCAACAACCCCATGGGAGGGCGCAATGATGCCCTGAAAAAACTGGCATGGCGTCTGGCCCAGAGCAATATCGCCAGCGTGCGCTTCGACAAGCGCGGCATTGCCCAAAGCCGGCCAGCCGGGCCTGATGAGCGACAGTTGAACCTGGATCAATATGTCACCGACGCGGTGGCCTGGGGCGAGAAGCTCAAAAGCGACCCGCGCTTTGGCAAGGTGTTTGTGCTCGGACACAGTGAAGGCGCATTGATCGCAAGCCTCGCAGCGCCCAGGATTGGCGCCGCCGGGGTGATTTCCATTGCGGGGACGGGACGTCCGGTGGGCGTCTTGTTGCGCGAACAATTGCAACGCAATCATCTGCCACCGGCACTGCTCAAACGCAGCTTCGAGCTGATCAGCTCCCTCGAGGCCGGTCGCACCGACGATAACGTGCCTGACGACCTGCAACTGGTGTTCCGTCCCAGCGTGCAGCCGTACATGATCAGCCTTCTGCGCTACAACCCTGCTACCGCCTTTGCCGCACTGAAAATGCCGGCGCTGATCATTCAGGGCACTCACGACATCCAGGTTGAGGTCAAGGATGCACGCCTGCTCAAGGCGGCCAAGCCCGATGCCGTTCTGACGCTGATCAATGGCATGAACCACGTGATGCGGATCGTGCCAATGGACATGAAGCGCCAGGTACAGTCCTACAACGACCCCAATCAGCGTCTGGCGGGAGAGCTGGGCGATCGAACTGTGCGCTTTATCACGAAAGTGAACGCCGGCCAGCCCTACAGTCCTGCGCATAACGGCCGATAAACCGGTGTCGGCCGCCTTTGCTTTGCTGACATTTCGGGCTAGCACAGGATTGAGCCGCTATGAGCGACACCCCATCACAACCCGCCGGGACTGAGGCACCGGCAGCGCCCGAGGCGCCGCCCCTGCCTTGGGCTGACGTGCAGCCCGAGCATTTCAGAATGCTGCGCCTCGCCCCTCTGCAGACAGACCGCAGCACCGGGGCACGCCCCCTGCGCTTTGTGCAGTTCGGGTATGCCGAGCGCAACAGCAAGGAACTCAGCCTGCTGCGACTGGCTGTCTCCTTGCCTGGCCAGCGGGTACGCGAGGAGCAAAATCATCTCGATGTGTGGGTCGACCACCTGACTCACCGCGTGCGCTTGAGCCCTGAACGCGGCCTGCAGATTGAACCCCTGAACCGCGGAGTAGGCCGCTTCTTACTGGCTCAAGCTGCAAAATGGGTGCAAAAAAGGTGGGCCCAGTACCGCATTGACGGGATCGACCTGCCCAGCAGGGACGCCCTGAACGAAGACAGCCGCCTGCGCCGCGACCATTTTTTGCGCGTGCACGGGTTTGATGTGGTGTATGCCGATGCCCAGTTTCTGAAAGCACGACTGGAAGACGTACAGGCAGGCGAATTACTGGACAGCTGGAACGTCGAGAAACTTCAGATCCTGGAGATTCTTGATGCCGCGCAAATGCTCCAGCAGGCTGAGCAGAACCTGCAGGAGCAAGATGTGAAGCTGCGGGACAAGGAAGAAAAACTCAGCAGGCACCGGCGCGAAGAGACCGGCTTGCGTTTTACCATCACCTGCCTGGTGGCCTTTTCAGTGTTCCAGGCAGGCTTGTTGATCTGGATTGCGACACACCGCTGAAGCAGGTCGCAATCCGTAGCAGCCTTCGTTCCTCGGCAGCTGCTACTCGCCTGCCATCAAACCCGCGAAGCGAACAGCGCCTGATGCTCTCGGCACTGCTCGGCGGTCAGCATGAACACCCCGTGACCACCACGCTCGAAATCAAGCCAGGCAAAGTCGACTTCCGGGTACAGCGACTCGACGTGAACCTGGCTGTTGCCCACTTCAACAATCAGCAGGCCTTTTTCGGTCAGATGGTCAGCCGCCTCGGCCAGCATCCGGCGTACTAGGTTCAGACCATCATCGCCGCAAGCCAGGCCCAACTCCGGTTCATGCTGGTACTCGGCAGGCATGTCGGCGAAATCTTCAGCATCGACATACGGCGGGTTGGACACGATCAAGTCGAAGCGCTGCCCCGGCAAACCATCAAAGCCATCGCCCTGAACGGTGTATACGCGCTCGTCAACGCCGTGACGCTCAATATTCTGGTTAGCCACTTCAAGGGCTTCAAACGACAGGTCGGCCAGCACCACTTCGGCGTTCTGGAACTCATAGGCACAGGCAATACCGATGCAGCCCGAACCGGTGCACAGATCAAGAATGCGCGCCGGCTCAGTCCCCAGCCACGGCTCAAAACGTTTTTCGATCAGCTCACCAATGGGTGAGCGCGGAATCAGTACGCGCTCATCAACGATAAACGACATCCCGCAGAACCACGCTTCGCCCAGCAGATAGGCTGTTGGTACCCGCTCTTCGATGCGGCGCTTGAGCAAATGCTGCAGGTTGACCAGTTCATCGTCTTCAAGGCGGCAATCGAGATAACTGTCCGCGATTTCCCACGGCAGGTTCAGTGCACCCAACACCAGTTGACGGGCTTCGTCCCAAGCGTTGTCGGTGCCATGACCAAAGAACAGCTCTTCCCCATGAAAGTGGCTAACGGCCCAGCGAATATGGTCGCGCAAAGTGCGCAGGCGGGAAGTGATCAATGGTCTTACTCCTCAAAATCGATTGGCGATTCTAACAGCCAAACCTCGACGCGCCAAAGGCAGGCCACCGGTCTACACACCCCGCTGTTTTAAAACGTCAGAACACGTCCATGAAAAACCTGAAATCGCTCCAATTTGTACATTTTTACCTTTCTGCGTTACTCCTTGACATCGCTACAGGCCAGCAACCACACCGCTTGCACGACAGGCCATTCACATAAACGCTCCGCCAGTGGAGAATGTCTCAAAAGCCCCATTCAAAGGAGCCCCCGAATGCCCGCTTTAAAGACGATGTTTCAACTCACTGGACGTGGTTATGCCGCGGCCAATCTGAGCAATGCCAGCCTGCTGATCATCGATGCGCAAAACGAATATCTGAACGGGCCCCTGGCCTTGTCCGGCATGGACGCTGCCACTGCCAACATCGCCCTTTTGCTGGAGGCTGCCCGCAAGGCCAAGCGCCCGGTGATCCATATCCGTCACCTGGGCACCGTTGGCGGCATGTTCGACCCGCAGGGCGAACGAGGCGCGTTCATCAAAGGCCTTGAACCCCAGGGCGATGAGCTGATTATCGAAAAACGCATGCCCAACGCCTTCAATGACACAGGCTTGCAAAAAGCACTGGAGAACCTGGGTTCCCTGGATGTGATCGTCTGCGGCTTCATGAGCCACTCCAGCGTCAGCACCACCGTACGTGCAGCCAAGGACTATGGCCTGCGCTGCACCCTGGTCGAAGATGCCTGCGCCACCCGAGACTTGCCTACCCCGGACGGCATTATCAGCGCAGAGCAGGTTCAGAAAGCCGAGATGGCGATCATGAACGATAACTTCGCCACCCTGACCCTGACTAAAAACCTGATTTGATCTGAATCGGCTTCTGACGGGCGGCCTGCGCAACCGCCCATCAATAAAGACCGTCCACCTGCACGCAGCTTCATGTTTCCCCCCTCCCAGGAACAACCTGCCCAATTCCCTGTCGAAGGGCCGATACCCTTTAAGGAAAGATCGGAATGAAGATCTCCGATGGTTTTGATGCTCGACGCTTACGCCCCAAGGCACACCGTGACTGGCGCTCACGCCTGGTACTGGTGTTTGCCGCGCTGATTGCGCTAGTGGGCGCGCTGTTGCTGGTGGCAGGTGCCGCCAGCCTGATTGGTCGCCCCGGCGCCCTGGGTGAGCTCAATGCCAGCCCGGCGGGTGCAACACTGGTACTGGTGCTTGGCATACTGGTCTGCTGGCTGGGCGTCTGGATGTGGCGTCGTCGCCGTCGCCTGATGCGTCAGCCACTGGGCCTGAACATGGCCCCGCACCTGATGAAAAAACAAGACTGACGCACATCCGCCGCCCGATTGTCGTCGACTTGGGTAAACTAGCCGCCCTTCACGGAGGCTGACATGCAAGACGACGATTTTTCCCTGTTCAAAAACGAGATTCGCGGCGTTAAACCGATCAAGCATGATCGGGCGGACACCGGCAAACCCAAAGCTGACCGTGCACAGCTGGCAAAACTGCGTCAGTCAGCCACTGTGCGCACCAATGCGACCATCATCGACGGCCTGTCAGACCAATTCGTGATCGATGTTGGCCCCGAAGATCAACTGAGCTGGGCCCGTGATGGCGTGCAAGAAAGCCAGATGCGCAAGCTCAAGCTGGGCCAGATCAGTTTCGAAGGCAGCCTTGACCTGCATGGCATGACCGTCGAAAAAGCCCGCGAAACCCTTTGGGAATTCCTCAGCGAAGCCACCCGGCTTGAAGTGCGCTGCGTGCGCGTCACCCACGGCAAGGCCGTACGCCTGGACGGCAAACGTCCAATGATCAAGAGTCACGTCAATACCTGGCTGCGCCAGCACTCACAGGTACTGGGCTTCTGTTCTTGCCAGGCCAAACATGGCGGTGCCGGCGCGGTGTATGTGATGCTCAAACGCACCATGATGGAAGGTCGAGACGAATAACACGCTCTGCAAGGGTTTAAACCCGCTTCGCCTCAGGCAAAGCGGTCAAGTCGAGCAGTTATCCACTAACTGCTCAATAAATATGTACTTTATCCGCCCTCTCCAATCCTGACGACTCGCTAAACTTCGCCCCCCATTAAACTATCTAACTATGCAAAAAGTATGGCTACCCTCGCCTATTAACCTGCTGGATAATACGGGGTAATCGGCGCTTATTTAGCCCTCCACAAATGGATAACCTTTTTGTGACCCCACACCCTCCCAAAACACGCATATTAGTTGTCGACGACCAACCGCTTATCGTTGAAGAGATGTGTGAATTTCTTGAGAGTAACGGGTTCACCTGCATCCCCAGTTACAGTAGCCGCCAGGCCATTGACCTGTTCAACGAAGACCCGTCGATCGCCTTGGTGGTGTGCGACTTGCTGATGCCCGGTTTCGACGGCATAGAACTCATCCAGAGGCTCAAGCAATACTCCAAGAAGCATCGCGTCTTCGATGCCGTCCTGCTAAGCGCCCAGGGCGAAAAAAAGGATCTGGTCCGTGCTCTGCGCGAAGGTTTCTCCGACTACCACCAAAAGCCTGTCAACCCCGACTCGCTGCTTCAGACCCTGAAAAAACTCGAAGAAAAGCAAACAGACAGCGCAGCACACAATCAGAGCACCGAGGCCTTGGGCAGGCGTTTGCAAGGCCTGATAAATTCAATAATCGACATACATTCAGATATTAAAAAGGCCCATCCGCCCCGTGCAAGAAATACCAGTAGCCCATCGGACACCGAACAAACGGACTATAAGGAATTTTTATTCAGTAAGTTATCACCTCGCCAACTGCAAGCGGCACAACTTGTCAGCGAAGGTAAAACAAACTACGAAATCGCCAGCGACATGGGCATTACGCCAAATACAGTAAAACTCTATATTTCACAAATACTGAACTTGACGGGCGCCTCCAATAGAACACAGTTAGCGCTCGCTTTAAAATCACATGGATTGAGTCTATAAAGCGATGAACATACGCTACAGCAAAGGGGTTGGGTCCTTTATCACTATTTGTATGCCGGACGCGGTGAGGGTCGGTTTACACCGTCAACTGAATGCAATAAAGAGCGCCAGGAACAGCCTGCAGGTACGCCTGGCCAGTGAGCGCGCAGAAGGCTTTAGTGAAGCACTCAAGACCCTCGATGTATTAACCAGTGAAGATATGGCCAGCGTCTCCCAGGTGATACACGCCGTGGTTCAGGCCAGAACCCAGGCGCTGACACTGTAACCGGGCCATGCGCCAAAAACTCACGGGCCAGGCTGGCGGTGGTCACGATGATTGGTTGAGCGCGCGCCGGTCGAGTCGGGCTTATTTTCAAGAAGCGCCATCAAATCTGGCCCTCAAAGTGCGCCGACAATACAACTGTCGCCATACCTACGCTACCATGTGCCTCATGGCAGGCATGAACCCTGCGTTTATCGCCAATCAGCTTGGCCACGGCGTGCAGATGTTGCTCTCGACTTACGCTAGATGGCTCAATTCCAGCACAGACTGGAGCGAGCTCGGGAAACTCGAAAACAGCATGATTGGTACAAAATTGGCACGACCCGACGAGGTGCCACTATGAAACCCGCATGGAATATAGCCCTGTGACATTGGAACAAAACTACACCGCGATCCTCGGTCAACTCGGCGAAGACGTTTCCCGTGAAGGCCTTCTGGATACGCCAAAGCGTGCAGCCAAAGCCATGCAGTACCTTTGCCGTGGCTATGAACAAACCCTGGAAGAAGTCACCAACGGTGCCTTGTTCAGCTCTGACAACAGCGAAATGGTGCTGGTAAAAGACATCGAGTTGTACTCGCTGTGTGAACACCACCTGCTGCCGTTTATCGGCAAAGCCCACGTGGCTTACATTCCGAGCGGCAAAGTGCTGGGCCTGTCTAAAGTGGCGCGCATTGTCGACATGTACGCCCGCCGCCTGCAGATCCAGGAAAACCTGAGCCGCCAGATCGCCGACGCAGTGATGCAAGTCACCGGCGCCCTGGGCGTTGCCGTGGTGATTGAAGCCAAACACATGTGCATGATGATGCGCGGTGTCGAGAAGCAAAATTCGTCGATGATTACATCGGTGATGCTGGGTGAGTTCCGCGAAAACGCCGCCACCCGTAGCGAGTTTCTCAGCTTGATCAAGTAATTGGCGACCCGAAAAAGACCGGCGTTTATCGCCGGTTTTTTTTCGTCTGCCTGTTTTCAGGTAAGCTGCGCCCCTTCTTACTTGCCCATGAGGCTTTTACTGTGTTTATCAAAGCGCTTCGCGTAGGCCTGGGTCAGCTCATCATCGCTGGCGATTTTGTTACCCGGCCCAGCAAAAAGCAGCGCCCGGCAGCCGCTCAGGCGCTGGTCGATCAAGCTGCAAAAAGCCTGACCCTGTACCAGTTCCACGCGTGCCCGTTCTGCGTGAAAACCCGCCGCACGTTGCGCCGCCTGAATGTGCCGGTCGCCCTGCGGGATGCGAAAAACAACGAGCAGGACCGTCAGACCCTGCTGGAGCAAGGCGGCAAGATCAAAGTGCCTTGCCTGCGCATTGAAGAAGACGGCAAGACCACCTGGATGTACGACTCCAAGGTGATCATTGAGTACCTGAACCAGCGCTTTGCCAACGTTTAAAAATCACGCCCCCGCCCATAAAAAAACCGGCTCAAGGCCGGTTTTTTTATGGGCGATCAGCTCAATCGAGCATCCCCACATGCCGCGGATGGCTTGCCACCCTTTGCAGCCAGGCCTGAATGCCAGGATAGCCGCTGAGATCAAAGCCGCCCTGATCGGCCACATGGGTGTAGGCGTACAACGTCACGTCAGCAATCGAGTACTGCTCACCCACCAGGTACGGGGTGCGATTAAGCTGTTGCTCCATCACATCCAGCGCCTTGTAGCCGCGCTTTTGCAGTGCGCGGTACTCCTCCAGACGCTCTTGCGGCAACCCCAGGTAAAACTGGATAAACCTTGCCACCGCAATGTAAGGCTCATGGCTGTACTGTTCGAAAAACTGCCATTGCAGCACCTGAGTGCGCAAACGCGGCTCAGCCGGCAAAAACTCGCTGCCGTCGGCCAAGTAGTTGAGAATCGCGTTGGACTCCCACAGGCACGTGCCGTCTTCCAGCTCCAGCACTGGCACTTTGCCGTTCGGGTTTTTCGCCAGGAAATCCGGGGTTTGTGTTTCGCCCTTGAGGATATCCACCGCGAACCACTGATACTCAATGCCCAGCAAATGCAGCATCAGCTTGATCTTGTAGCAGTTGCCCGAATTGTAATCGCCATAAACCTTGAGCATCGTGCCTCCTTTAGGCCGCTTGAGCGGCCTGAGCCTGACGAATAACGTTAGCCAGGCGCTTGAGGCCTTCGTGCAGACGCGCCGGGTCGATGTGGCTGAAGTTCAGGCGCAGGCTGCCTACGTTCTGGTCCGGGTTGGCGAAGAACGGTTCACCCGGCATGAATGCCACGTTCTGCTCCAGCGCAGGCTTGAGCAACGTACGGGTGTCGAACGGCTGCTTGAGGGTCAACCAGAAGAACAGGCCGCCCTGTGGCACGTGCCAGTCCGCCAGGTCCGAGAAGTGCTCTTCCAGCGCCAGCTGAAAACCGTCACGGCGCACGCGGTAGAAGTCACGCAGCTCGGCCAGGTGGTTGGTCATTTTCTCGGTGCCGATCCACTGCAAAGCCTGCCATTGGCCAACACGGTTGGTGTGCAGGTCAGCCGATTGCTTGAGGCGCAGCAAATGGGGGAACAGATCAGGGCTGGCAATCAGGAAGCCGACGCGCAAGCCCGGCAACAGGGTCTTGGACACGGTGCCGGTGTAGATCCAGCTGGCTTTTTTCAGGCGGCTGACAATCGGCGTGGCACTGCCGCCGTCAAAGTTCAGTTCGCGGTACGGCTCATCTTCAATCAGGGTGACGCCGAACTCGTCGAGCAAGGCCGCTACGGCGTCGCGCTTGGTTTCGCTGTAACGCACGGCAGACGGGTTCTGGAACGTCGGGATCAGGTAGATGAAGGCCGGGCTGTGTTTTTCCAGCTGCACACGCAAGGCAGCCAGGTCCGGGCCGTCGGCTTGCAGCGGGAACGTCAGGCACTCGGCACCGAACAGCTGGAAGATTTGCAGCGCCGCCAGATAGGTCGGCGCTTCGAGCATGATTTCAGTGCCTTTGTCGATGTACAGCTTGGCTGCCAGGTCCAGCGCCTGCTGCGAACCGCTCAGCACCATGACCTGGCTCGCATCGCAATCAACGCCCAATGCGCGGGCCTCTGCGGCCAGTACTTCACGCAGTGCCGGCTCGCCTTCACTCATGCCGTATTGACCCATCGAGGCCGGCATGTCGGTCCAGTCGACCTTGGGCAGCATGGCTTCAGCCGGTAGCCCGCCAGCGAAAGACATGACTTCCGGACGTTGGGCCGCAGCCAGAATTTCACGAATCAAAGAGCTTTTCAGGCGGGAAACACGTTCGGAGAAGGCCATACAGATCACCGGTAGCGGAAGTAATTGGAAATAAGTCAAACTGGTTGACCGAAACTACGCCGCGAAGCCTAGATACGTCAATATGCTTGACCTTAAAAATCCGACCACTCAGCGTGCCGCCATGGAAGCCTTCTTCTTTGGCTATCAAGCGTTTACTGCCAAGGCAGACGAAATGCTGGCGCGCCGTGGGCTGAGCCGGGTGCATCAGCGCATCGTTTTTTTTATCGCCCACCATCCCGGTGTAAGCGTCAAGGAACTGCTGACGCTGCTGGGCGTAAGCAAACAAGCCCTCAATACGCCATTACGCCAGCTGATCGAAATGGATCTGGTGCGCAGCGTCGCGCCCGAGACCGACAAGCGCAAACGCCTGCTGGAGCTGACCGCTGACGGCGTCACCTTCGAGAAAAACCTGCGCCGCGAGCAGGTCAAACTGCTGCAACGGGTGTTCGCCCAGGCCGGTGACGACGCCGTCAATGGCTGGCTGGCGATCAATCATGCCCTGGGCCAAAGCCGCCAGCCCTAGCCTGGATACTGAAGCAGGGTTCCCACAACAAGCCCACTTCCACCCATCACTTTCGGCCACAATCCAGAAAACATTATTTGCTTTTTTTGTATACAAAAGCATAATTCATCTCGCCTGCATTCTTGACCCAAAGGTCAGAAAAATGCTGCACGCCTCACCAGTGCCCTTAAAAACAATAAAAGCCTGAGGAAAAACCGTGGACAGCCAAAAGTCAGAAGTACCCGCCGTTGAACTTTCTCCCCCCTCCTCCCGCGGCTGGCTGGAGCGCCTGTTCAAACTGTCGCTGCATGGCACCACGGTCAGGACCGAGCTGATCGCCGGGCTGACCACCTTTATCACCATGGCCTACATCATCTTCGTCAACCCCAACATCATGGCCGACGCGGGCATTGATCACGGCGCAGCCTTTGTGGCGACCTGCATCGCCGCTGCCCTGGGCAGCCTGTTAATGGGGCTCTACGCCAACTGGCCCGTAGGCCTGGCGCCAGGCATGGGCCTGAATGCGTTCTTCACCTACACGGTGGTCGGGACGATGGGTTACAGCTGGGAGACCGCCCTGGGCGCGGTCTTTGTCTCTGGCGTACTGTTTCTGATTCTGACCCTGTCACGGGTGCGCGAATGGCTGCTCAACAGCATTCCTGCCAGCCTGCGTTATGCAATGGGTGCGGGGGTCGGTTTGTTTCTGGGGATCATCGGCCTGAAAACCTCGGGCATCATCGTCGATAGCCCGGCCACCCTGATCAAGCTCGGCTCCCTGCGCGACCCGGCGCCGCTGCTGGCCGCCGTGTGCTTTTTGATGATTGCGATTCTTAGCTACCACCGCGTGTTCGGCGCGATCCTGATCAGCATTATCGCCGTCACTCTCGCGGGCTGGGGCCTGGATCTGGTGCACTACAACGGCATCATGTCTGCGCCGCCAAGCCTGGCTCCGACCTGGATGGCGATGGACCTCAAGGGTGTGTTCAATATCAGCATGATCAGCGTGGTGCTGGCCTTCCTGTTTGTACACATGTTCGACACTGCCGGCACCTTGATGGGCGTGGCCCAGCGTGCCGGCTTGGTCAAGGCTGACGGCAAGATCGAAAATCTGTCCAGGGCACTCAAGGCTGACAGCGCCTCAAGCGTGTTCGGCGCCGTGGTTGGCGTGCCACCCGTGACCAGCTATGTCGAAAGCGCCGCAGGGGTCGCGGCAGGCGGTCGGACCGGGCTCACCGCCGTCACCGTGGGCGTGCTGTTTGTTGCCGCGATGTTCTTCGCCCCCCTGGCTGGCATGATCCCCGCTTATGCCACAGCAGGCGCCCTGATTTACGTCGCGATGCTGATGATGGGCGGCATGCAGCACATCAACTGGGACGAACCCACCGACTGCATCCCGGCCATTGTGACCATGATCATGATGCCAATGACCTTCTCGGTCGCCGACGGGATTGCCCTGGGCTTTATCAGCTATGTCGCACTCAAGGCAGGCACCGGTAAATACCGCGAAATTTCTGTCAGCCTGTGGGTGCTCTGCGCTATTTTCATCGCCAAGTTTATTTACCTGTAAACCGGGCGATATCAACCGGCCCCGCCAATGACGCGGGGCCTTTGTGCTATGGGAGGAAGTGATGAGTCTGGAAACCTGGCTGCTGTTCAGCAGCGCGGCATTGGTGGTAATCCTGATTCCGGGGCCTTTGTCGTTATTGATGATCAGCAACAGTTTGAACTACGGCTTGCGCCGTTCTTACCCGGCGTTTCTGGGGGGTGTATTTGCCTCGATTTGCCTGCTCAGTGCTTCGGCACTGGGTTTGGGGGCTTTGTTGCTGGCCTCGGAAAAACTCTTCAGCGCCCTGAAAATCGTCGGCGCGCTGTATCTGTTTTATCTGGCCTGGCAAAGCTGGAAACAATCGCGCCAGCCGGCCACAGTCACCAACGTGCCTGAAGCCGCACCAAAACCGCGCTTCAGCGCCCTGTTCGGGCGCGCGTTTGTACTGGGCGCCAGCAATCCGAAAGACATTTTGTTCTTTGCTGCCTTCCTTCCGCAGTTCCTAAACCCCGACCTGCCCTTCCTCAACCAGTTGCTGGTGATGATCGCCACCTGGACCGTACTCGACCTGCTGTGCAAGCTGGCCTACGGCCTTGGCGCCCATGGTGCGGCGGGCTATCTGCGCAGCGGCAAGGGCCAGAGCTGGTTTAACCGCATCAGCGCCGGGTTGTTTGGTGTAGCGGGAACGGCGTCACTGCTGAGCCGCTGATACAGCACCGCCTGTGTGGGAGGGGGCTTGCTCGCGATACAAGATGCCATCGCGAGCAAGCCCGTTCCCACAAGTCATTTGTAGACAGGCAAAAAAAAGCCCGCAGTGTGAGCGGGCAAATAACCACATGCGCAGATCGATATCTTCTAGCTACCGCGATAAGTCGAGTAGCTGTACGGCGAAATCAGTAGCGGTACATGGTAGTGATCCTGCTCGGAACTGATCCCGAAACGCAGTACCACCACATCCAGAAACGCCGGCTCCGGCAATTTCACACCCCGCGCGCGGTAGTAATCACCGGCACTGAACTGCACCTGGTAAACCCCCGAACGGTACGTATCCCCTTCCAGCAACGGCGCGTCGCAGCGGCCATCGCTATTGGTCAGCGCTGTAGCGACCAACTCCAGCCCCGAACCTTCAACCCGATACAACTCGACCTTGATCGAGCTGCCCGGACAGCCATGTGCGGCATCCAAAACGTGCGTAGTCAAACGTCCCATAGATTGTGCGACCTCCCGAGTCGGTGAAAAAAATGGCCACTGCACCCCTTTGGCGCACCAAAAGCATCAGCGAGAACACGATTAAGACATTTATCAAAAAAATTGTACACAATTAAAAAGCACAATTTCAGCCAGCCCTTGAGCCGCACCGCCTGCACGGTATTTCCTGTCAAAGCCGCAGGGTTAGCAGACTTCTTATCCATAAGCTGACCAATCAGGCAGGTTTCTTGCAAGTACCTTTCAGGCGCGAAGCATGGTAGAAATAGAAAAAATCAGGGTTACAAATAGATTATAAAGTTGTATACAATCAAGCCATCGCAGTGACGCCAGGTCTGGCCAATCGACTGTTAACACAAACAATAAGGAAGACTGTAGTGAGCGCTGACTACCCACGCGACCTGATTGGTTACGGTCCAAACCCTCCGCACCCGCATTGGCCGGACAACGCCCGTATCGCCCTGTCTTTCGTACTCAACTACGAAGAAGGCGGCGAGCGCAACATCCTGCACGGCGACAAGGAATCTGAAGCGTTCCTGTCCGAAATGGTCTCGGCGCAGCCGTTGCAAGGCGAGCGCAACATGAGCATGGAGTCCTTGTACGAGTACGGCAGCCGCGCAGGCGTGTGGCGTGTACTCAAACTGTTTCGCGAGTTCGACATCCCGCTGACCATATTTGCCGTGGCGATGGCCGCCCAGCGCCACCCGGACGTGATCCGCGCCATGGTTGCTGCCGGACATGAGATTTGCAGCCACGGGTATCGCTGGATCGACTACCAGTACATGGATGAAGCCCTTGAGCGTGAACACATGCTCGAAGCCATCCGCATCCTCACCGAAATCAGCGGTGAACGCCCGCTGGGCTGGTACACCGGCCGCACCGGCCCCAATACCCGTCGCCTGGTGATGGAAGAAGGCGGTTTCCTGTACGACTGCGACACCTATGACGACGACCTGCCCTACTGGGAACCCAACAACCCTACCGGCAAGCCGCATCTGGTGATCCCTTACACCCTGGACACCAATGACATGCGCTTCACCCAGGTGCAGGGTTTCAACACCGGCGAGCAATTTTTCCAGTACCTCAAGGATGCTTTCGATGTGCTGTACGCCGAAGGCGCAGAGTCGCCGAAAATGCTATCCATCGGCCTGCATTGCCGCCTCATTGGCCGCCCTGCGCGTCTCGCCGCCCTCAAGCGTTTCATTGAATACGCCAAGGGTCATGAACAGGTCTGGTTCACCCGCCGCGTGGACATCGCCCGCCACTGGCACGCCACCCACCCTTTTGTTGCAGAGACCGCCAAATGAGCGCCTTCAAGACCCTCAAGCCTTCACAACTGAGCCGTGAAGCGTTCGTGGCAGCCTTTGCCGATATCTACGAACACTCGCCCTGGGTAGCCGAAAAAGCTTACGACCTGGGCCTGGACAGCAGCGTCGACACCATCGAAAGCCTGCACCAGCGCATGAGTGACATTTTGTTGAGCGCCGATCACGCCAGCCAGCTGGCACTGATCAATGCTCACCCGGACCTGGCCGGCAAAGCAGCCGTCCAGGGCCAACTCACCGAAGCCAGCACCCATGAACAAGCTGGCGCCGGTATTCACCAATGCACGGCCGAAGAGTTTCAACGCTTCACCGAGCTGAACGAGGCCTACAAAGCCAAGTTCAAGTTTCCCTTCATCATGGCGGTAAAAGGCAGCGACAGGCACCAGATCCTCGCCGCGTTCGAGACCCGCATCCATAACCCGGCAGACGTCGAGTTCAAATGCGCGTTGGCAGAAATCAACAAAATTGCCCTGTTCCGATTACTCCAGCTCTAAGCCGAACCGGCACGTGCCGGTGACGCATCTCCAGCCACTTAATTAAAGGCAGACAAGAAGAATGAAAGCTTACGCCGTACCTTTCGAGAAGTTCGTCAACCTGGCCGATGCCCGCCTGGGCACCAAAATCGTTTCGGTCACCGATGACTGGTTCGCCGACGCCAACCGCCTGTTCCAGCCGACCCCGGCCGTATGGAAGGAGGGCGTTTTCGATGACAACGGCAAGTGGATGGACGGCTGGGAGTCCCGCCGCAAGCGCTTCGAAGGCTATGACAGCGCAGTGATCCGCCTGGGCGTTCCGGGCTCGATCAAGGGTGTGGACATCGACACTTCATTCTTCACCGGCAACTTTCCGCCGTCTGCCTCGCTGGAAGCCTGTTTCCTGGCCTCGGGCGAACCCAACGAAAACACCCAGTGGGTTGAAGTGCTGTCGGCTGTCGAGCTGCAAGGCAACAGCCATCACTACCACGAAATCAGCAATGACCAGGCCTTCAGCCACCTGCGCTTCAACATCTACCCGGATGGCGGCGTAGCGCGTCTGCGCGTGTATGGCGTGCCGTTCCGTGACTGGTCGGCAGTGGGTGACAACGAGCAGATCGACCTGGCAGCCGCCCTCAACGGTGGCCGCGCCCTCGCCTGCTCCGACGAACACTTCGGCCGCATGAGCAACATCCTCAACCCGGGCCGCGGCATCAACATGGGCGACGGTTGGGAAACCGCACGCCGCCGTACTCCGGGCAATGACTGGGTCATCGTGGCGCTGGGCCATGCAGGCGAGATTGAAAAAATCATCGTCGACACCCTGCACTTCAAAGGCAACTACCCCGACAGCTGCTCGATCCAGGGCGCGTTCGTCAAGGGCGGTACCGACAGCCAGATCGAAACCCAGTCGCTGTTCTGGCGTGAGCTGCTGCCGAGTCAAAAAATGGAAATGCACGCTGAGCACACCTACAGCGAGCAACTCAAAAACCTCGGCCCGATTACCCATATTCGCCTGAACCTGTTCCCGGACGGTGGTGTAAGCCGCATTCGCGTACTGGGCAAAGTAGCGAAGTAATGCTGAGCCTGTAGTCGCTGCCGCAGGCTGCGAAGGGTTGCGGAGCAACCCGTTATCTCAAGGCCCTGCGCTTCATCCCAGGGCTCGCAGCCTGCGGCAGCGACAACAAAAGCAACACGATGACCTGACAGAAACCCGAATAAGAAGACCACCATGCGCACATTGATGATTGAACCGCTGACCAAAGAAGCCTTCGCCCCTTTCGGCGATGTGATTGAAACCGATGGCAGCGACCACTTCATGATCAATAACGGTTCGACCATGCGCTTTCACCGTCTGGCAGAAGTCGAAACGGCTACGCCAGAAGACAAGGCGATCATCAGCATTTTCCGCGCCGAGGCGCAGGACATGCCATTTACCGTTCGCATGCTGGAGCGCCATCCGCTGGGCAGTCAGGCGTTTATACCGCTGCTCGGCAACCCCTTTCTGATCGTGGTCGCGCCACTTGGCGATGAACCTGTATCAGGCTTGGTCCGCGCCTTTGTCAGTAATGGCAGGCAGGGCATTAATTACCATCGCGGCGTTTGGCACCATCCGGTGCTGACGATCGAAAAGCGGGATGACTTCCTGGTGGTTGATCGCAGTGGCACAGGCAATAACTGCGATGAGCATTTCTTTAAAGAGGATCAGTTGCTGTTCCTCGCCCCCCACCAATAAGAGAAGGTCCAACACTCATAAAAGAGTGACGGGCAAGAGGTAAAGACTGTGGAAGCACATCTAATGGAATGGCTGAATCTGAGCGTGCGCTGGATTCATATGATCACTGGTGTGGCCTGGATCGGCGCATCGTTTTATTTCGTCTGGCTGGAGAACAATCTCAACCGTGCCAACCCCAAGGATGGCCTGGCAGGCGATCTATGGGCGATTCACGGCGGCGGCATTTACCACCTCGAAAAATACAAGCTGGCCCCACCCACCATGCCGGAAAACCTGCACTGGTTTAAATGGGAAGCCTATTTCACCTGGATGTCAGGCATCGCCCTGCTCTGCCTGGTCTTCTACTTCAACCCCGCGCTGTACCTGATTGCTCCCGGCAGCAGCCTGAGCGGTCCCGAAGCAGTGGCAATCGGGATCGGTTCGCTGATCGCCGGCTGGTTCGTTTACGACTTTCTCTGCGACTCCGCCCTGGGCAAGCGCCCGGCGTTGCTCGGTTTCGTCCTGTTTGTGTTGCTGGTTGCGGCAGCGTTCGGCCTGAGCAAGGTGTTCAGCGGGCGCGGTGCTTACCTGCATGTGGGCGCCATTATCGGCACCATCATGGTCGGTAACGTGTTCCGCACCATCATGCCCGCACAACGCGCTCTGGTAGCCGCTATCAAGGAAGGCCGCAGCCCCGATCCAGCCCTTCCGGCCAAAGGCCTGCTGCGTTCGCGACACAACAACTACTTCACCTTGCCGGTGCTGTTCATCATGATCAGCAACCACTTCCCGAGCACCTATGGCAGCCAGTACAACTGGCTGATCCTGGCCGGGATTGCGGTGCTGGCGGTGTTGGTGCGTCATTACTTCAACACCCGTCATGACAGCCACAAATATGCCTGGACCTTGCCTGTGGCAGCGTTGGGCATGATCTGCCTGGCTTACGTCACCGGTCCAAAACCGGTGTCGACCGCGCCCGAAACGGCCAAGGTCATCAAGTACCAGCCGCTTCCAGAAACCGCGCTAGGCGGTGTCAAAGCCGCGGATGCTCCGGCCCCGGTCACCGCGCCCGCTGCCCCGGCAGCACCGGTGGCCACCGTCGATTTCGAGAAGGTCCACTCGGTGATCCAGGAACGCTGCACGGTCTGTCATTCCGCCACCCCTACCAGCCCGCTGTTCAGTGCAGCCCCGGCAGGCGTGATGTTCGACACCGCGCAGCAGATCAAGCTCATGGCCCCACGTATTCAGGCCCAGGCCGTCGCCACCCCGATCATGCCGCTGGGCAACATCACCCAGATGACCCAGCAGGAACGTGACCTGATTGGCGCCTGGATCAGTGCGGGAGCCCAGACCAACTGATGCACATACTTTGCGGGCGCAGCCTGGTTGCGCCCGCAAGTACACACCACTAGCTCACAACAATAAAAAATGACCGAGGTGTTGCATGTCCGATTTAACCGAACCGCGCATACCCGCCATAACCGCGCCGCCCCCGCTGGCGCGGCTACCCATGCTGCAACTGATCCTGGTCGGTTTGCAGCATGTGCTGCTGATGTATGGCGGCGCCGTGGCCGTGCCGCTGATCATCGGACAGGCCGCAGGCCTGAGTCGGGAAGAAATCGCCTTTTTGATTAACGCCGACCTGTTGGTGGCGGGTGTCGCCACCATCGTGCAATCGATGGGGATCGGCCCCATGGGTATTCGCATGCCCGTCATGATGGGGGCCAGCTTTGCGGCCGTCGGCAGCATGGTGGCAATGGCCGGGATGCCGGGCATCGGCCTGACCGGGATCTTCGGCGCGACCATCGCCGCAGGCTTTTTCGGGATGATCATTGCGCCGTTCATGTCCAAGGTGGTTCGCTTCTTTCCACCCCTGGTCACCGGCACCGTGATTACATCGATCGGCCTGTCCCTGTTCCCCGTTGCGGTCAACTGGGCCGGTGGCGGCAGTGCTGCTGCGCAGTTCGGTTCCCCGACGTACCTGGCCATTGCGGCACTGGTGCTGGGAACCATCCTGCTGATCAACCGCTTCATGCGTGGCTTCTGGGTCAACATTTCGGTATTGATCGGCATGGCTCTGGGCTATGTCCTGTCAGGCGCCATTGGCATGGTCGACCTCTCCGGCCTGGACAACACCCCCTGGCTTCAGGTCGTCACGCCACTGCACTTCGGCATGCCGGAATTTCATCTGGCCCCGATCCTTTCGATGTGCCTGGTGGTGGTGATCATTTTTGTCGAGTCCACCGGGATGTTCCTGGCACTGGGCAAAATCACCGACCAGGAAGTCACTCCACGCATGCTGCGTCGCGGCTTGCTGTGTGATGCCGGGGCGTCGTTCATTGCAGGTTTCTTCAACACCTTTACCCACTCCTCATTCGCCCAGAACATTGGTCTGGTGCAGATGACCGGCGTGCGTTGCCGCTCGGTGACGATCATGGCCGGTGTCTTTCTGATCACCCTGAGCCTGCTGCCCAAGGCGGCGTATCTGGTGGCCTCGATTCCGCCTGCGGTTCTGGGTGGCGCAGCCATCGCCATGTTCGGCATGGTCGCGGCCACAGGCATCAAGATCCTCCAGGAAGCCGACATTGCCGACCGCCGCAATCAATTGCTGGTGGCCGTAAGCATCGGTATGGGCCTGATCCCGGTGGTACGCCCCGAGTTCTTCGCCCACCTGCCACTGTGGATGGACCCCATCACCCACAGCGGCATCGCCATGGCCGCCGTCAGCGCGGTATGCCTGAACCTGATGTTCAACGTACTGGGCGGCGCCGAGCGCGCAGCCATGAGCGGGCACGTGCATCAGCACTGACCTGTGGGAGCGGGCTTGCTCGCGATCGGATCACCGCGGTTTACCTGAACAACCGCAGTGCCTGAGTCGCGAGCAACCCCGCTCCCACAGATTTGCCAGCATCTGACACAAAACAATAATAAAAGGGAGTTATCCATGAACTGCAAACACTGGGGCGTCACGCTCGCGGGTGGGTTTCTGGCTGCCAGCCAGGCAATGGCCGGTGATCTGTTTCTGTGGCAAACCAACAGCCTGACTTACCTGTACGGCAAGAATTTCGCGATCAACCCTTCGATCCAGCAAACCGTCACTTTCGAACATGCCGACAAATGGAAATACGGCGACAACTTCCTGTTTGTCGACCGCATTTTCTACAACGGCAAGGATGACCCCAACAAAGGCCCGCACACCTACTACGGCGAGTTCAGCCCACGCCTGTCGTTCGGCAAGATCTTCGACCGCACGCTTGAGTACGGCCCTATCAAGGACGTGCTGCTGGCCATGACCTATGAGTACGGCGAAGGCGACAGCGAGGCGTATCTGATCGGCCCCGGCTTTGATCTGGCGGTGCCGGGCTTTAACTACTTCACCCTTAATTTCTATCGTCGTCATACCGAAGGGCCGCGCCCTGGTACCGGGGTTTGGCAGATCACCCCGTCGTTTTCCTACACCATCCCCATGGGCCGTTCCAACCTGCTGATCGACGGCTACATGGACTGGGTGGTGGACAACGACCAGAACTCACGCGGCACCTATCACGCCAACCTGCACTTCAACCCCCAGATCAAATATGACCTGGGCAAGGCCCTGAACCTGGGTGAAAAACAGCTGTATGTCGGTATTGAATACAGCTACTGGAAGGACAAGTACGGCATCGAAAGCAGCAGCCGCCTGGACACCAACCAGAACACCGCCAGCGCCCTGATCAAAGTCCACTTTTAAGTTAAAGACAGTGCACGCTCTGTTGTCCCTCACCCAGGGTGATAACAGAGCGCTTGAGTGCAAACGCCTGAGCCAGTATTCTCCGCGCCCGCTCGAACGCCAGTAACATTTAAAGTTGACTCAAGAGGCAACTTTAAACCTTTAAATCAAAGGCTTACTGACTGTTTTTAAGCACGGACCAAGGCGCCAATACAGAGCGCCACGTTCTCACTACTGCACGACTTTTTACTTTTTTGGAGCTAACCGAATGAAGCGCACTCTTACCAGCCTGATGCTTGCGGGGAGCATGTTGGGCGGGGCTCCGGCAGTCGCCGGCGACCTGCTGCAATGGCAAACCAACAGCCTGACTTACTTGTATGGCAAGGACTTCCAGGTCAATCCAAAGATTCAGCAAACCCTCACTTTCGAGCATGCTGACAGCTGGAAGTACGGCGATAACTTCTTCTTCCTCGACCGCATTTTCTACAACGGCAAAGAAGACGGTAACGTTGGCCCGAACACCTATTACGGCGAGTTCACGCCTCGTTTGTCGTTCGGCAAAATCTTCGACCAGAAGTTTGAATTTGGCCCGATCAAAGACGTGCTGCTGGCCATGACTTACGAGTTTGGCGAAGGCGACACCGAGGCCTACCTGATCGGCCCCGGTTTCGACCTGAACGTGCCGGGCTTTGACTACTTCCAGTTGAACTTCTACCAGCGCTTCCCTGAAGGCAACCGTGCTGGCAAAGGCGTCTGGCAGATCACCCCGGTGTGGTCCTACACCCTGCCCTTGGGCAATTCCGATGTGCTGATCGACGGCTACATGGACTGGGTGGTGGACAACGACCAGAACTCACGCGGCACCTACCACGCCAACCTGCACTTCAACCCGCAGATCAAATATGACCTGGGCAAGGCATTGAGCTGGGGCGCCAAGCAGTTGTACGTCGGTGTTGAATACGACTACTGGAAAAACAAGTACGGCATCGAAGACAGCGGTTCATTCAAAACCAACCAGGACACTGCGAGCCTGCTGGTCAAGTACCACTTCTGATGCGCGAGCCCCGGGCGCCTTATCGCGCCTGGGGCACCTGCAACAAACCCCGCAGCATCAGGTCCAGGCTGTCCAGCGCAGCCGCCAGACGCTGCGGCGGGTTGTCGGCCTCGGCAATCCAGAACGACGCATCCATCAAGCCGCCCTGAATCAGGCGCGCCAGCGCCTCGGGGTCGGTGCGTTGAATCACGTGTGTATCCATCAAGCCTTGCAGCATCGCCGCCATCGACAGACAGCACACTGACTGAGTGTTCTGCACGTATTGCGAGCCCAGCACCGAAGGCGCATCCCGCAACAAAATGCGCTGCACTTCGATTTGCAGGGCCATCTCCAGATACAGCCGGCACTGATCCTGAAACCCTTGCCACTGGCTGTCGGCTTGCTCAAGCACCTGGGCCAGTTGCGCATCCAGCTCGGCATCGATTTGCTGGGCCACCGCCTGAAACAAACCCTTTTTGTCACCGAAATGGTGATACAGCGCCCCGCGCGTCAAGCCCACCGAAGCCGTCAACTCATCCATCGAGGTCTGGGCGTAGCCCACCGAACCAAAGGCCAGCCGTGCAGCTTCAAGCAGCTTGCCACGGGTTTCTTCGATCATTTGCGACCGCGCTTTGGGCGCCATGCCTGCCACCTTTAATTTGGGATACACGACGTATGTTAATTGACATACGCCATGTATGCGTATATTTCTACATACGCCGCGTATGTAGCATTCACGAAAATATGTAGTCGCTGCCGCAGGCTGCGAAGGGTTGCTCTGCAACCCGTTTTCCAAAATGCTCCGCGGCTCCCTTCGCAGCCTGCGGCAGCGACTACAGAATCACAGTGTGTCCACTCAATGTTCCGGAGCTTGTATGGCTAACCCTTATCGCGAGATTTTCAGCGCCCCCGGCACCAAGGCTTTCAGCGGCGCGGGCCTGATCGCACGGATGCCGATATCCATGGTCGGCATCGGCATCATCACCATGCTTGCACAGTTGCAGGGCTCCTATTGGCTGGCCGGTGGCGTGGCCGCCACCTTTGCCCTGGCCACTGCCCTGCTGGCACCGCAGATCTCACGCTGGGTCGACCGCTACGGCCAGAGCCGCATCCTGCCGGGCGTCACCGCCATTGGCGTCAGCGGCCTGCTGGCCCTGCTGCTGTGCAGCCATTTTGGCGCGCCGGACTGGACGCTGTTTGTGTTCGCCGCACTGTCGGGCTGCATGCCCAGCATGTCGGCGATGGTGCGGGCACGCTGGACCGAGCTGTACCGCGGCTCGCCCAAATTGCACACCGCGTTTTCATTCGAGTCGGTACTCGATGAGGTCAGCTTCATTATCGGCCCGCCGATTTCCGTGGGCCTGAGCGTCGCCCTGTTCCCCCAGGCCGGGCCACTGGCGGCAGCCATCCTGCTGGCCATTGGCGTCAGCGTGTTTGTGCTGCAACGCAAGACCGAACCGCCGGTACATCCGCGCAGCAACGAACACGGTGGCAGCGTACTGCGCCAGGGCGCCGTGGTGATCCTGCTGCTGGCCTTGCTTGGGCTGGGGACGATTGTGGGCACAGTGGACGTGGTCAGCGTGGCCTTTGCCCAGCATCAGGGCCAGCCTGCGGCTGCCAGCATCGTACTGTCGATGTACGCCTTCGGTTCTTGTGTCGCCGGGCTGATCTTCGGCACGCTCAAACTGAACATGCCGCTGCCCAAACTGTTTGTGCTGGGGGCACTGGCCACATCGGTCACGATGGTGCCACTGATGTGGGTCGACAGCGTCGCGACGCTGGCCGTGGGAATGCTGGTCGCCGGGCTGTTTTTTGCGCCAACCCTGATCACCGCCATGGGCCTGGTGGAAAACATCGTACCGCCCGCCAAACTGACCGAGGGCCTGACCTGGATGATTACCGGCCTGGGCATGGGGGTTGCCCTTGGCGCCGTCCTGGGTGGCTGGGTGGTGGACGCTTACGGCGCCCAGGCGGGCTTTACCGTGTCCCTGGCTGCCGGTGGCGTGATGGTGCTGTTCGCCGTGCTTGGCTACCGCCTGCTGCAGGACAGCACCGTACCCCGCGCCATAGCGGCCTAGCCTTTGACCGCGCGCCAGACCTTGCTCACACCAGACACCACCGCCAGCACCACTGCGCCGGCAATAATGCCGGCCACGGCGTTGAGCAAGGTCGGCACGATTGCCGAGACCACGCCCAGCCATTGCGCGCTGCCTTGGGCCACGCCTTCAACCCAGTGATGCAGCGCCGGTACGCCGTGGGTCAGGATGCCGCCGCCGACCATAAACATCGCCGCCGTGCCGATCACTGTCAGGCTTTTCATCATGTAAGGCGCAGCGCTCAACACGCCGCGGCCAAAACTGCGCTGGAACCGCGGCCATGCACCGTCGCCGGTTTTTTTGCTCAAGTACAAGCCACCATCGTCGAGCTTGACGATACCGCCCACCACGCCATAGACGCCGATCGTCATCACAATCGCGATCCCCGACAACACCACCACTTGTTGCATCAGCGGTGACTCGGAGACGATTCCCAGGGTGATGGCAATGATTTCGGCCGACAGAATGAAGTCCGTGCGCACTGCGCCCTTGACCTTGTCCTTTTCAAACGCCGCCAGGTCGACTTCAGCGCCGGCCAGCGACTCTTGCAATGCCTGGCGCTGGTTTTGGGCGTCAGCCTTGCTGTGTGTGAGGCTATGGGCAACCTTCTCAAAACCCTCAAAACACAGATATGCACCGCCCACCATCAACAACGGTGTCACCGCCCACGGCGCAAATGCGCTGATGGCCAGTGCTGCGGGTACCAGGATCAGCTTATTGCGAAACGAGCCCTTGGCCACGGCCCACACCACCGGCAACTCCCGGTCGGCCCGCACGCCCGAGACCTGCTGGGCGTTGAGCGCCAGATCGTCGCCCAGCACCCCGGCGGTTTTTTTGGCGGCCACTTTAGTCATCAGTGCGACGTCATCGAGCACGGCGGCAATATCGTCGAGCAACATCAGCAAGCTACTGCCAGCCATAGAAAAACGTCCTTTAGGATTGAATGGCCACAAGCATAGCGCGTGACAGCCCGAAAGCTGCAATCTTGAGCCACTTGCAAGCCCGGTGCTACCATGCCCGACCGCCCCAGCAGGCAAGGACATATCGGGTTTATGAGCAGTATCCGCGAGCGTAATAAAGAACTGATTTTGCGTGCCGCCAGCGAAGAGTTCGCTGACAAGGGTTTCGCCGCCAGCAAAACCAGCGACATCGCGGCCAAGGCAGGCGTGCCCAAGCCCAACGTCTACTACTACTTCAAATCCAAGGAAAACCTCTATCGCGAGGTACTTGAGAGCATTATTGACCCGATTCTGCGGGCTTCGACACCGTTCAATGCCGATGGCGAACCGAACGAAGTGCTGAGCAATTACATCCGCTCAAAAATCCTCATTTCACGCGACTTGCCGTTTGCCTCCAAGGTGTTTGCCAGCGAGATCATGCACGGCGCCCCGCACCTGAGCGAAAAACAGGTCGAACAGCTCAACGTCCAGGCCAAGCACAACATCGACTGCATCCAGATCTGGATCGACCGTGGCCAGATAGCCCCGATCGACCCCCATCACCTGATGTTCAGCATCTGGGCGGCGACCCAGACCTACGCCGATTTTGACTGGCAGATCACCGCCATCACCGGCAAGGCCAAACTCGAAGACAGCGACTACGAAGCCGCGACCCAGACCATCATCCGGCTGGTGCTCAAGGGTTGTACTCCAGACTGAGCCCCTCTTCGAAACCTGTGGGAGCGGGCTTGCTCGCGATGGCATCACCGCGCACTCCTGAGGGACCGCGCCGTTTGCATCGCGAGCAAGCCCGCTCCCACAAGGTCCGCCCCGCCTCAATACGGTCTCTGCGGTTAGACCACCACCCCCGCATCCGCCCGCAAGCCCAGCGCTTCCACTGCACTGATCGCGCACTGCTCGTCGATGTCCGAAGTATCCCCGCTGATGCCGATCGCGCCGACCACTTGCCCCGATTGATCACGGATCAACACCCCTCCAGGCGCCGGTACGACGTCGCTCTGCCCCATCCCGTTAAGGGCGGCATAAAACGCCGGCCGCTGCTGTGCGTCGAGCGCCAGCAAACGCGAACCCTTGCCCAGGGCAATCGCGCCCCAGGCTTTGCCAATCGCGATGCTGGGACGCAACAGGCTGGCGCCATCCTCGCGCTGCAGCGCCAACAGATGTCCGCCACTGTCGAGCACCGCCACCGTTAACGGTGCCGCGCTGATCTGGCGCCCCGTGCTCAAGGCCTGAGCAGTAAGGTCTAAAGCGACTTTCAAGGTTAAAGCACTCATGGTTGCCGTCCTTATCTTGTTATGGAAAGCCTTTCGCGCGCCGCTTCAAGGCGCATTCAATGCAGACAATAGAACACAATATAAAATTGTTTTGTATACAATTTTAATAAGCCAATCATTTAAAAAATACCGACAGTGCCTGAATACAGGGACTGGGACTCATCAGTCACAGATTCAACAAAAGCCATTGACCTGCACCGCGGAGGATGAATACACTCGCTCAACAGCCACTTGTATACAATTACAAAACGTAATAGGCACAAAACAATGAGCAAAATGAGAGCAATCGAAGCCGCCGTTCTGGTGATGCGTCGCGAAGGTGTCGATACCGCGTTCGGTATCCCGGGTGCCGCAATCAACCCGTTGTACTCGGCCCTGCAAAAGGTCGGTGGCATCGATCACGTCCTTGCTCGCCACGTGGAAGGCGCCTCGCACATGGCCGAGGGCTACACCCGTACCAAGGCCGGCAATATCGGCGTGTGCATCGGCACTTCGGGCCCGGCAGGCACCGACATGGTGACGGGCCTGTACAGCGCTTCGGCCGACTCGATCCCGATTCTGTGCATCACCGGCCAGGCACCACGGGCGCGGATGCATAAAGAAGACTTCCAGGCAGTCGATATCACCACCATCGTCAAACCCGTCACCAAGTGGTCGACCACCGTGATGGAACCAGGCCAGGTGCCTTACGCCTTCCAGAAAGCCTTTTACGAAATGCGCTCCGGGCGTCCCGGCCCGGTGCTGATCGACTTGCCGTTCGATGTACAAATGGCCGAAATCGAATTCGACATCGATGCCTACGAACCGCTGCCATTGGCCAAGCCATCGGCGACCCGATTGCAGGCTGAAAAAGTCCTGGCCCTGCTCGATCAGGCCGAACGCCCGCTGCTGGTCAGTGGCGGGGGCGTCATCAACGCCGACGCCAGCGAGTTGCTGGTGGAATTCGCCGAGTTGACCGGCATCCCGGTCATCCCGACCCTGATGGGCTGGGGCACGATTGCCGACGATCACCCGCTGATGGTGGGCATGGTCGGCCTGCAGACGTCCCACCGCTACGGCAACGCCACCCTGCTCAAGTCCGACGTGGTACTGGGCATCGGCAACCGTTGGGCCAACCGTCATACCGGTTCGGTCGACGTTTACACCGAGGGTCGCAAGTTCATACACGTCGATATCGAGCCAACCCAGATCGGCCGCGTGTTCAACCCGGATCTGGGCATCGTTTCCGACGCAGGTTCCGCGCTCAAGGTATTCCTTGAAGTGGCCCGCGAATGGAAGGCCGCCGGCAAGCTGAAAAACCGCAGCGCCTGGCTGCAAGACTGCCAGCAACGCAAGGCCACGCTGCACCGCAAGACTCACTTCGACAACGTGCCGGTCAAACCCCAGCGCGTGTACGAAGAGATGAACCAGGTGTTCGGCAAAGACACGTGCTACGTCAGCACCATCGGTTTGTCGCAGATTGCCGGTGCGCAGTTCCTGCACGTTTACAAGCCGCGTCACTGGATCAACTGCGGTCAGGCCGGCCCTCTGGGCTGGACCATTCCTGCGGCGCTGGGCGTGGTCAAGGCCGACCCCGACCGTAATGTGGTGGCGCTGTCCGGCGACTATGACTTCCAGTTCATGATCGAAGAACTGGCCGTGGGCGCACAGTTCAACCTGCCGTATATCCACGTCGTGGTGAACAACTCCTACCTTGGGCTGATTCGTCAGGCGCAACGCGGGTTTGAAATGGACTACTGCGTTCAGTTGGCTTTCGACAACCTCAACGCACCCGAACTCAACGGCTATGGCGTTGACCACGTTGCCGTCGTTCAAGGCCTGGGCTGCAAGGCCTTGCGTGTGTTCGAACCGAGTGAAATCCAGCCTGCACTGCGCAAGGCCCAGGAGCTGATCAAGGAGTTCCGCGTACCCGTGATGGTGGAAATCATCCTGGAGCGCGTGACCAATATCTCGATGGGCACCGAAATCAACGCCGTGAACGAATTTGAAGACCTGGCGCTGGTGGGCAACGATGCACCGACCGCCATTTCGATGCTGGATTAATTGACTGCCCCTCTCTTTAAAGGAGAGGGGCCACCTATTTGCAGGAGTTCACCATGCCGCGTTTTGCCGCCAACCTGTCCATGCTGTTCACCGAACAGGATTTCCTTGTCCGTTTTCAAGCGGCTGCCAACGCTGGTTTTCATGGCGTTGAATACCTGTTCCCTTACGACTACAGCTCTGCCGAGATCAAGGCGCAGCTCGATGCCAACAAGCTGACCCAAGTGCTGTTCAACCTGCCGGCCGGTGACTGGGCCAAGGGTGAGCGCGGGATCGCCTGCCATCCGGATCGGGTCGAGGAGTTCCGTGCCGGGGTTGACCTGGCCATTGCTTACGCCCAGGTGCTGGGCAACGACCAGATCAACTGCCTGGCGGGGATTCGCCCACAAGGCGCAGACGATGCGCTGATCGAAAAAACCTTCGTCACCAACCTCAAATACGCGGCCGACAAGCTTCAGGCGGCGGGCATCAAGCTGGTCATGGAGTCGATCAACACCCTCGACATTCCGGGCTTTTACCTGAACAACACGAAACAGGCCCTGGCCATTCAGGAAAAGGTCGGCAGCACCAACCTGTTCCTGCAATACGACATCTACCACATGCAAATCATGGAGGGCGATCTGGCCCGCACCATGCAAACGCACCTGGGGCACATCAACCATATCCAGCTGGCCGATAACCCGGGCCGCCATGAGCCGGGCACTGGCGAAATCAACTACCGCTTCCTGTTCGATCACCTGGACCGCATTGGCTATCAGGGCTGGGTGGGTTGCGAATACAAGCCACTGACCAGCACCGAAGCCGGTCTGGCGTGGCTCAAGACCCATAACGCGGTGTAACTCTGTGGGAGCGGGCTTGCTCGCGATGGCAACGACGCGGTGTACCTGTCACTCCACAGCGCTCCCCTCGCGAGCAAGCCCGCTCCCACATCAGCCCACCTACTCTGAATCGCCCTAAGAAAAACAAGAGGATTTGTCATGGCTAAAATCGGATTTATCGGCACAGGCATCATGGGTTCGCCTATGGCCAGCAACCTGCAAAAGGCCGGGCACAGCCTGTTTCTGTCGACCCATCACGGCGCCGCACCGGCCGATCTGGTCGCCGCAGGCGCAATCGCCCTGGCCAGCCCGCGAGAAGTGGCCCAGGAAGCCGAATTCATTATTGTCATGGTGCCGGACACCCCTCAGGTCGAAGACGTGCTGTTCCGTGAAGACGGCATCGCCGCAGGCCTGAGCCCGAACAAGGTGGTGATCGACATGAGTTCGATCTCGCCGACGGCAACCAAAGCCTTCGCTGAAAAAATCAACGCCAAGGGCGCGCAGTACCTGGACGCCCCAGTGTCTGGCGGTGAAGTGGGCGCCAAGGCTGGCAGCCTGAGCATCATGGTCGGCGGCGACGAAAAAACCTTCGCCCGCGCCCTTCCCCTGCTCCAGAGCATGGGCAAAAACATCACCCTGGTCGGCGGCAATGGCGACGGTCAGACCGCCAAGGTGGCCAACCAGATCATCGTTGCCCTGAACATTCAGGCAGTGGCTGAAGCGTTGGTGTTTGCCGCCAAGAACGGTGCCGACCCGGCCAAGGTTCGCGAAGCCCTGATGGGTGGGTTTGCTTCGTCAAAAATCCTTGAAGTCCACGGCGAGCGCATGATCAAGGGCACCTTCGATCCGGGTTTCCGTATCAGCCTGCACCAGAAGGACCTCAACCTGGCCCTCGCAGGCGCCCGCGAACTGGGGATCAACCTGCCCAACACCGCCAACGCCCAACAAGTGTTCAGCACCTGCGCCGCCATCGGTGGCAGCAACTGGGACCACTCGGCGCTGATCAAGGGCCTGGAACACATGGCCAACTTCTCGATTCGCGACAAGTAACCCCGCCGGTCTGCCCTTTTTTGGGGAGACCGCACTACCTGTAGTCGCTGCCGAGGCACGAAGGCTGCGAGTTCTTGATCATGCAGGGAGCCAATCAAGAGCTCGCAGCCTTCGTGCCTCGGCAGCGACTACCAGGTAACAATCATGAGTTCACACCCCTGCCCCGACTGGGCGACTGCCCTGTGCGCCGGTTTCAGCCAGATCTTCCTCCAGCGCCATCCGCTGTGCGGAGTGATGTGCCTGCTGGCGATTCTGCTCAGTGCTCCCACCCTGCTCGGTGGCGCCTTGCTGGGCGGTGTTGCGGGGCTCTTGACCGCGCAACGTCGCGACTACCCCAAAGCCGAACGCCAGGCCGGGCTCTACAGTTACAACGGCATCTTGCTGGGGTTGCTGTTGAGCCACCAACTGGAGTGGTCCGCCCTGTTGCCCCTGCTGATTATTGCCAGTGCAGGATTGAGCACGATGCTCGTCCACCAGTGGCTAAAACGCGCCGCCCACGGGCAAAGCCTGCTGGCCTATACCGCGCCGTTTGTGGCACTTGGCTGGATCTTGCTGCACCTGAACAACACCCCTGCCCCTGCCCTGACCCCCGATCAGGCCGTCAACAGCCTGACGCTGGTACAGGCCGTGTTCAAAGGCGTGGCCCAAGTGATGCTGCTACAGCACCCCGTTGCCGGGCTGCTGATTGTGCTCGGCCTGTGCCTGAGCAGTCATCGGGCGGCGCTATGGGCCATTACGGGCTCTCTGGCGGGCCTGGCATTTGGGCTTTATCAACAGGACACGGCCGCCGCACTGGACGGCCTGGCAGGCTACAACCCGGTACTCGCCGCATTGGCCCTGAGCCAGCAGCGACGTCGGCCGTGGCTTCCATTAGTCGGCATCCTCGTCACCCTGTTGCTTACACCCGGGTTTATCGCCCTGGGGCTTGCGCCATTAACGGCGCCGTTTATTCTCAGTTGCTGGTTGGTACATGCCAGCGTACGGATACTCAGCCCCCAGGCACCCGATGCTGAAGAACAATGCAGGTTGCGCATTGAGCGTTAATACTCGAACCTTCTGACATTTGGGCATCGAGCAACCTGCATGGACAACAAGGATTGGCGCCAGCGCCTGTACATCATGGTCTTCCAGGCCGACACACCCGCAGGACGGCGCTTTGACACCGCACTGCTGCTGATCATCATGTGCAGCCTGGTGGTGGTGGTGCTCGACAGCATCAACAGCATTCACCGCGACTACGCCAACATGCTGGCCTATATCGAGTGGGGCTTTACCTTTGTCTTTGCCATCGAGTACGGCCTGCGCCTGTATTGCTCCCCCAAACCGCTGCGTTACGCCTTCAGCTTCTACGGGCTGGTGGATTTGCTGGCCATCGTGCCGGGGATCCTGGCGATCTATTACAGCGACGCGCAGTACCTGCTGATTATCCGCATCATTCGAATGCTGCGCATTTTTCGCATCCTCAAGCTGCGACCCTACCTGAGCCAGGCCAACTACCTGCTCGCGGCCCTGCGCGGCAGCAAGCAGAAAATCATCGTGTTCCTGGTCAGTGTCTCGACCCTGGTCACGGTGTTCGGCAGCCTGATGTACGTGGTCGAAGGCCCGGAAAACGGCTTTACCAGCATCCCGGTGAGCATTTACTGGGCCATCGTCACCCTGACGACCGTGGGCTTTGGCGACATCGTGCCCAAGACTGTGCTGGGCCAAGTGATCTCGGCCATGGTAATGATCACCGGCTACTCGATCATTGCCGTGCCCACCGGCATCTTCACCGCCGAGCTGGCCAATGCCATGCGCGGCGAACAGCTCAAGCACGACTGCCCCACCTGCAAGAAAAACACCCACGAACAATCGGCTTCTTTTTGTTCCCGTTGCGGCAATGCACTCTTTGCTAAAAATGCATAACCACAGCACTTTTTAATCTTTTAAGGACTATGCGTCAGCCGCTATAGTTGCTGGCAAATTGCCCTTATTGCTCTCCATAACAAGGAATTCGCAGTGAAAAAACTCTTTAGTGCTTCAATTCTGGCCGTAGGCCTGGCCCTCGGCAGCGTCGCTCACGCAGCGACTCCTCCGCCGTTGCTGAACGTGTCCTACGACGTGATGCGTGACTTCTACAAGGACTACAACGCGGCCTTCCAGAAGCACTGGGCACAAGAGCACAACGGCGAAAAGCTCAACATACAAATGTCCTTCGGCGGCTCCAGCAAACAGGCCCGTTCAGTCATCGACGGCCTGCCGGCTGACGTGATCACCATGAACATGGCCACCGACATCAACGCCCTGGCCGACAACGGCCAGCTGGTCCCGCAAAACTGGGTCACACGCCTGCCCGACAACAGCGCGCCGTTCACCTCGGCCACTGTGTTTATCGTGCGCAAAGGCAACCCGAAAGCCCTGAACGACTGGCCTGACCTGCTCAAGGACGGCGTACAGGTGATCGTGCCCAACCCGAAAACCTCGGGCAACGGCCGCTACACCTTCCTCTCGGCCTGGGGTTATGTGCTGAAAAACGGCGGTGACGAAACCAAGGCCAAAGACTTTGTCGCCAAGCTGTTCAAGCAAGCGCCGGTACTCGACACCGGTGGCCGTGCAGCCACCACCACCTTCATGACCAACCAGATCGGCGACGTGCTGGTGACCTTCGAAAACGAAGCTGAAATGATTGCCCGTGAATTTGGCCGCGACCAGTTCGAAGTGATCTACCCGAGCGTATCGGCAGAAGCCGAGCCGCCAGTGAGCGTGGTCGACAAAGTGGTCGACAAAAAAGGCACCCGCGCAACCGCTGACGCCTATCTGAAGTACCTGTGGTCCCCTGAAGGCCAGGAAATCGCCGCCAACAACTACCTGCGTCCACGTGACAAGGCAGTACTGGCCAAATACAACGACCGCTTCCCGAAAGTCGACTTCCTGTCGGTTGAGAAAACCTTCGGTGACTGGCGCGACGTGCAGAAAAAGTACTTCAACGACGGTGGCGTGTTCGACCAGATCTATAACGGTCAATAATCCCACCAACCTCGACAGCGCCGTAGTCGCTGCCGAGGAACGAAGGCTGCGAGTTCCTGACTCCCGTCGCTGCAAGTTAAAAGCTCGCAGCCTTCGTGCCTCGGCAGCGACTACGGGAAGAGCATTACCCTCCCCGCAATAGCTGTACAAAAAACCAGTAAAAACACTTGCCCTCGCGCCCGTCTCTGCCCATGCTGTGCGTCTTCTGCGCACCCTGAATGAGTTGAGCGATGCGGTTGTTTTTGTGTGAAAAACCCTCCCAGGCCAAAGATATCGCCGCCGTACTCGGTGCCAGCCGACGCGGTGATGGCTGCTGGATCGGCCCCGCTGCCACCGTCACCTGGTGCATCGGCCACCTGCTCGAAACCGCCCCGCCCGACGCCTACGACGAGCGCTACAAACGCTGGGTACTGGCCGACCTGCCGATCGTTCCCGAAAAATGGAAAATGCGCGTCAAGCCCAAGACCGCCAGCCAGTTCAAGGCCGTCAAGCGCCTGCTCGGGGAAGCCAGCGAACTGGTGATCGCCACCGACGCCGACCGTGAAGGCGAGATGATCGCCCGCGAGCTGGTCGAGCACTGCCGCTATCGCGGCCCGATCCAGCGCCTGTGGCTGTCAGCCCTGGACGACGCCTCCATTCGCAAGGCCCTGGCCGCACTCAAACCGGGGGCCGAAACCTTCAACCTCTACCACTCGGCACTGGGACGCTCACGGGCCGACTGGTTGATCGGCATGAACATGAGCCGCCTGTTCACCCTGCTCGGTCGCCAGTCCGGCTATCAGGGCGTGTTGCCGGTGGGCCGGGTGCAAACCCCGACGCTGCGCCTGGTCGTCGACCGTGATCGCAGCATCAGCGACTTTATCCCCGTGGCCTACTGGGCCATTGATGTGCAACTCAAACACGACGGGCAGTTGTTCACCGCGCAATGGCGCGCGGATCCCGACACGTGCGACGACCAGGACCGCTGCCTCAACCAGGCCCATGCACAGCAGGCCGCCGCCGCGATGAATAGCGCCAGCAGCGCCCGGGTGATCAAGCTGCGCACCGAGCGCATGCGTGAAGTGGCACCCTTGCCGTTCGACCTGGGCACGCTGCAAGAGGTGTGTTCAAAAAAACTCGGCCTGGGCGCCCAGGAAACCCTGGACGTCGCCCAGGCCCTGTACGAAACCTACAAAGTGATCACCTACCCGCGCAGCGACTGTGGCTACCTGCCACAAAGCCAGCACGGCGAAGCACCGTCGATCCTGAGCGCCCTGCAACACGCAGACCCGGCATTGGGGGCACTGGCCGCGCATCTGGACCCCCAGCGCCGTTCACGGGCCTGGAACGATGCCAAGGTCAGCGCCCACCACGGCATCATCCCCACGGCGGCTGCCAAAAACCTTGAACGCCTGAGCGGCAAACACCGCGCCGTGTATACGCTGATTCGCGCACGCTACCTGGCGCAATTTCTGCCCAACCACGAATACGACCGCACCCAGGCCGACTTCGATTGCGCAGGACAAAATGTGCGTGCCGTCGGCAAGCAAATCGTCGAGCCCGGCTGGAAGCGCGCACTGCCCGAAGCCCTGGCCCCGGCCAAGGGCCGCGAAGCCCCGGCACCACAACCGTTGCCTGCATTGCGCGAAGGCCTGGACTGCGCGATTGCCGGGGTCAACCTCAAAGACCTGTGGACCCAGCCACCCAAGCCCTTCACCGAAGGCGACCTGATCAAGGCGATGAAAAACGTCGCCAAGCTGGTGCAAGACCCACTGCTCAAGCAAAAGCTCAAGGACACCACCGGCATCGGCACCGAAGCCACCCGGGCAGGCATCATCCAGGGTTTGCTGGATCGCGGTTACCTGATCAAAAACGGCAAGGCCCTGGCCGCCACGGCGCCCGCCTTCAGCCTGATCGACGCCGTGCCCCGCGCCATCGCCGACCCCGGCACCACGGCCATCTGGGAACAGGCACTGGACATGGTGCAAAGCGGCGAAATGACCCTCGACGTATTCGTCGCCAAGCAGGCGGCCTGGATGAGCAAGCACATCGAGCGTTGCAGCGCCCTGACGCTGACCATCAGCGGCCCGGCCAGCCCGGCGGGTGCGGCACCTGCCTGGAAAAAGAAACGCAAGGCCGCAACCGGCAAGGCCAAGCCAAAACGGGCGGTGAAAGCCAAGGGGGCGTAATTATTGCCCCACGAGGGTAAAACCTGCGCCTTCGGGCTGAGCCTTTCCAGTCAATGGCCCGCAGCAGGCGTTCTTTTGGCAAACGGCTCATAGGCCGTCGGGCTGCCGTTTCGGCTCCGGCAAAAGAAACAGTGCACCTGTGAATAGCCGGGCACTTGCTTGAGTATCTTGCTAAGCGAAATATCCCTTCCCGGCTTGATCGTCAGCACATCATGGAAGTTCTGGTTCCCCAGGTCAGACAACGACGTGATCTCAGGTTTAGAGTTCAGCAACTGCCCCTGATGAAAAAACGACGACACGCGACTTTCAGCTTCAGGGGCCCGCATGAGCTTATAGTCCCGCGACTCTTCTCCTACGTGAATTTCCTCAACAGGTTCAACCCCCACTTTGCGGGCCTGGAACCTGTAAAAATCATTCGGGGCAGCGGACATATCCTGATTCTGATGGGTATAAAAACTAAGGTTATGGCTGGCCGAATAGATCTTGTGTACCGGGGACTGCAACCTGCCGTGCGCCAGAATCATTAACTCCTTGGGCGCTGAAGGGCTGTGCAACTCGAACTGTTTAATCGTGAAATCCGGATAATTGAGCGTGACCGACTTCTCGTGGGCAACGCCCTGCACAGAACGATACACATGCCGATAAACGCTGCTCACCGCTGACACAATGCTGCGCACCGTGTTGAACACGTCCTGGCCGAACCTGCCCAGGCCTGACCCTATAAGCGACAGCAGGCCTGGCGAGCGGGCGACAGCAACAGGCATCTCAGCGACAGGCGCGCTTTCGGTGCGGTTAAAGTCTTCAGGCACCAGCCCCAGCACATCCGTGTACAGCACCGGGTTGTTCTTGACCATTCGATACGGATTCAAGCCATCGACGCTCCCCGCAGGGTCCGGATTCAGCCACCGTTGCAACCACGGGGCGTAATACCTGAGCCCGTAATAGTAAAGCCCGGTCGCATCCAGTTCCTTGCCCGCATAGCGTTGAGCGCGGTAACTGTTTTCGCTCGAATCCCCCCTCTCGCTTACAGCCGTGGTCCCGAACGGGTGATAGACCTGGCGACTGATCACCCGCGCCAACGCGTCCACTTCCAATGCGCACGACCCCAGATGATCCGTGAAGCTGTAACGACAGCTGTCGTTGAGCTGCCCAGGCGGCAGATCATTTTCCCAGTGCAGCACCTGCACCCTGGTGTGACCGGCTTCAATGTCGATGACCCACAACCGCTGGCCTGTTGCCGACCGGGTCCGGACCTCAAGGCCGGGCAAATAACGCACTTCGCTCACCACACTGCCTGCCTGGGTGTGCGCCTCATTGACTTTGCGCACTCGCCTGCCCTGCGCGTCATAGGCATACCGCTCGCTGTCATTGACGCCACCCTCGCGCACAACGGGATACACCTCGCTCAACTGGTTGCGCGAATTCCAGGTCAGTTTCCAGCCCGGCTGTAACTGCAACAGGTTTCCGCTCGCATCGAACCCGCGACGAAAATCCTCCTCGGTCGGCTCCACACCTTCGCGCACAGGTAAACAACGGTTGCTGCTGGCAGCAGCGACTAAACGATGACCGTGGTGTTGGGGGCCTGCGTGGGTCAGCTCCAATAAATTTCCACCCGGGTCGTAGCGATACGTCTGGCGATAAGGCATACGCGCCATCGGGTCTGCAACTGAAGCGGGCCCCTTGCTGGCTTCGCCGGCCTCGAAACCGGTGGCCTCGATCAATTGATACAGCGAGTCATACCCAAATCGGCTGAGCGGTTCGATGGCCACATTGGCAAAAAAGCGAATCGGCTGGGCCTTGTCCTCGATACTCAGCACATTGCCAACCGGGTCGTACTCATACTGCAGCGCCTGCAGGGCAGCCCCTTCTGGTGAACGAACATGCAATCTGTCCAGCCGCCCGCTTTCAGGCCGGTAACTGCGCGTACTGATCACACCATTACCGGCAACTTCCTGTTCTGCCTGGCCATGGGCGCTATAACGAATGGCGCCGAGCAGCACTTTCGCAATCGCGTCACTCTCCAGCTGCAACTGCACTTCGCCCAATCGGCCGCTCACATTCTGACGCAAGATCTGCCGGTTATTCTTCGCGTCAACCTGCTCGCACAGATCGCCCAAGGCGTTAAACAACGAGTGGGTGGTGGCCTCGTCGTCCAGCTCAAGCGCCGCAAGCGGCTGCGACCAGTCGGGTTGCGCCGTACCCGTTGCAAATTGGCGTGTTTGTTCCACAACCTGGCCGGTCAACCCATAGTTTTTGAACCGTTCAACCCCCGACGGATCATCGTGACGGATCAGTTGCCCGCATTGATTGTGATCGGCAAAAAACGGTGAGTGACTGCCATAACTCAGCCGTTCACACGTCAGGAAATCGGCACTGCCCTGGCGCTCACGAACCTCGATCAGACGCAATTGATCATCGTAAACCTGCTGCCAATTTCTGCCTCGACCATCCCAACTTTCCAACCCCTGTGTGCAAGCGTCCTTTAATCCCGCTTGCCACCCGGCGTCGACGCTGTCCGCCAGCAGCTCGTTCCCCGACAAGCTGCAGTGCCTGATCAGGTTCGCTCGACCCGTCGGTGGTGTGAGCCGTGCATCACGTTGCTCCACCAGATGCCCGGCGCCGTCATAGTGCCAGGTGGTCGTCCTCGATTCGGGGCATGGAGCACTCATATCACACCGCCAGTACGCCACTTGGCGTACGGGCAGACCACGGCTGTCGATGACATTCAACATCGGAGTGCGGGAGTGCAGAAGAGTACTCATGCGGACGCTCCGTGGACAGGTTGACCAACCTGATCAACGCCGAGCACCGTGCTCGAATACTCTCAATGTATCAGCGTGTAACCCGGGCTTGACCTGTAACTTCTGACAGGTCAAGCAACCGTCCAGCTCAAATGCTCAACCAACCCGAAATACAGGTCACTGCCGAACCGCCCACCCAGATATCGTCGCCGATCTGCTCAATGGCTACGCGCCCTGCTCGCCCCACTGCCGTCCCTTGACTGGCCACATAGCGCACCGGGGCCAGACCGTCGCCGATCAACCACTGGGCCAGCCCGGCATTCAGGCTGCCAGTGACCGGGTCTTCGGGCATGCCTTCACCGGCACAGAACGCACGCACTTCAAACTGCGCCTCATCACCATCACGCCCGGCATTCCAGGGCGCAACCACCCCGATGGACAGGCCCAGCAATTGTGCGTAATCCGGGTTTAAAGCCAGTACCTGCTCGCGGTCGCGCAGCATCAGCGCCACCCAGCCGGGACCGTTGTCGACCCAACGCGCCAGCACCACCGCCTGCAACTCGATGCCCAGGCCACCACAGATACGTTGCAGCAATTCACTCTCGACAGCGCCGGTACGCAGCAGAGGCGGCGCCGTAAAGGCCAGTTGCCCGGCGTCGCGGCGGATTCTGATCAAGCCTGCGCTGCATTCCTGAATGATTTCTTCACCCTTGGGCGTGCCCCCGGCTTCCAGCCAGGCGTGACAGCTGCCCAGCGTCGGGTGCCCGGCAAACGGCAGTTCTTTCAGGGTGGTAAAGATGCGCAAGCGGTAATCCGCTTCAGGATTTTGCGGTTTGAGCACGAAGGTGGTTTCACTGAGATTGGTCCAGCGCGCAAAGTCGGCCATCTGCCCGTCGGTCAGGCTGTCAGCGTTCAACACCACGGCAACCGGGTTGCCTTTGAGTGCAACCGTACTGAAGACATCAACTTGCTTGAATTCAAATGGGCTCATGGCCAGCTCCTGATAACGACCCGTAGCACCCTACACAATCAGGGGAAAAATGGCGCGATTTTGTCGCGTGTGCAGAAACACAAAAGCCGCGATCGGCTGTACATGCAGATCGCGGCCTTCTCGTCTTAACCCCTGTTACACGGGTTAAACCAGATCTGTACCGTCACGCCTGGCCTTGCGCATGTCGCGCCACAGGCTCACGCACAGTGTCAGCATCACCACGGCCGCGATGGCCGGCCAGATCAATACATAAGCAGTCAAAGCGAAACTGGACATGGGGAGGCTCCGTTTTCAGTGTCAGGCTCAGGGTTGTGGTGAAAAGCCACCACCCGTTCGTTGATGCAGTCAAAATCAAATGTCTGGTTGGAGCGCAAACTCACCAGCACACACACCACCGTACTGACGCCATAGGCCGTCAATGAGCTGAGCAGTACCGGGTAATCACGTAAAAAACCAAACGCAAAGGGCGCAAACACCATAAAGGCCAGCGCACCCAGCACAAACCCGGCGCGCTTACCCAAGAAGCCGAATGCCATCAATCCGATCACCACCCCGCCGCCTATCGAGGCGCAACCTTCGAAAAACAGCGCCACCAAACCCTGCATCTCCAGTAACTCGAACCGCGCGACCAAAAACATCACAAAGCCTGCGATCGCCGCACTGGTAAACGCTGCATTGGTAATCCGTTCCCAATACAGGCTGGCGATGACAGGGAACACGATGGCACCCCACAGCGCACCGACAAAAATCAGCATGGTCAGAATGTCGAGTTTCATGCTGGCGAAAATCATTGCCAGCATCGTTGCCAGCACCATGGTCAGGCGCCCCACAAACAACATGGTTTTGGGGTTTGGCTTGCCCTTGGCGATGTTCTTGCCATACACGTCGGTCATGACCAGTGCCGACAACGCGGACAGATCCGAGTCGGCAGTGGATGACAACGAACCAATCACCATGATGAAAAACAGCCCCACCGCAAAAGGCGGCAAGTAGGTCGAAGCCATTTGCGGAATCAGGTTGTTGAGATCGCCGTCCAGCGGTTCGATACCGGCCAGCAATGCCATAAAGCCCAGCATGCCAAGCCCGATCACGATTGAGGCATAACCGATGGTGGCCGTGACGAAGGTCGACTTCATCAAATCCTCGCGCACGGCAAACAGGCGCTGGGCGATGGTCTGATTACCGATGGCGTAGGCCAGCACGGCGACGAAGTACGGTGCACCCTGTTCAAGAATCGCGGTTTTGGAATAGAAGCTGGCTTGCTCGGGCGTGATCTTCGGCATGCCCTGGGCAAAGAGTTCCGGGCCGCCCAGCTGAAAGAAAATAATCGGAATGATCACTACGGCAGCGAAGATCATGGCGAACAGCTGACCGAAATCTGTGAGCACCGACGAGCGAAACCCCGACCAGATGGTGTAGGTGAGAATACCCACGCCCGCAATCAGAACGCCGTGGGTAAAGCTAAGCGGCGAGAGCACCGCCACCAACGCCCCGGCGGCGGTGAAGTTGACCATCAGGCTGATGAGGCTTCCGACAATATTGGAACCCGCCAGAATCATCTGGCTGGAGCGCCCGTGCCGTGCATGCATGATTTCAGCGAGCGTGTGGGCCTTGGGTGCCAGCTGCCGAAATCGCCGGCCAAAGGGGTAAATGAACAAAATCATCAGCGCGCCCCAGAAGCCGTAGTGCAGCGCCCCCGAGATCCCGAATTTGTAACCCGCAGTGGCGGCGGCATAAAACGATGCCGCCCAGATCCAGGTGGCCGTCATGCTGGCGGCTGACATGCCAAAACCGATGGAGTTATTGGAAACCATATAACCGTCGACATTTTCTTCCTTGCGACCCACACGCAAAGAAACCAGAAAAGTCAGGCCATAGAAACAAAACATAAGCAGCAACACAGTGAGGGTGGAAAGTTGAAACATTCCTTTCTCCTTTTTATGTGCGCGCAATCGCTACTGACGCAACGAAAGGCCAGGAATCGGCAAGCGCAACAACCCGGAATTCCTGACAGGCAGGCGATAGCGGACAGAGGTCCGTGGGTTGTCAGAGTGATGGCTGGCAAGTGACGGAACGCAAGTGGCGTCCCAGGTCAAAAGGCAAAGCGTGCGCTAGCACGTTGAGCCCGGTGCTTGCAGCAATGGCCGGCAGGTGCCGGGAGATAAGTCCTACATCAGAAGCGTAAAGCCCTGACGCGAACGGACGTGAAGTATACAGATTCGAGTCAAATTGTGCTGGTTGGCACCCAACGTCCGACCACAAACAAAAACGGCGACCCGAAGGTCGCCGTTGAGCACTACTTGAATTGCCGACTCAACCCTGGCGGTACGCCGCTGATGTCAGTCTCTTCCCACGGCCCGTTGGGGCTCACCGAACGGCTCCAGCCGTTGTCCCAACGGTAGTAGGCACGCTGGCGGTAGAAAATGTTGGTCTGGTTGTCCAGCACGTAAACGCCCATGCGCGCATCCCAGTGGCTGGGGCCACCCGGCGGCGGGGCGAAGGTGGCCGAGGTGCGTGGCAAGGGTTTCGGCGCCTTGGGGATCGGCATGTCCGGCAGCGGTTTACCGGAAGGCTGGGGCGTCGGCTGCGGCATCGGCGTTGATGGCGCCGTCGGCTCATAAGGCTGATGAACCGCACAGGCGCTCAGGCCAAGGACCAGGCTGAGCAGGGTGATGCGTGCAAGTGGATTCATGAAAAAGTCTCTTATTGATAATGATGAATCTGTAGTCGCTGCCGCAGGCCGCGATGGCCTTAAAGGTCCTTCGGCCCTTATCGCAGCCTGCGGCAGCGGCTACATGAATTGCATCAATTTTACTTGTCCGGGCTGTCGATCGTCAGCTGTTGCAGCTCTTGAGTGCTGCTGGACAACGGCTGGCTACGCCCTACCCACTCGCCCGCCGTCGGCTGACCAGCACGGGAGATGCGTGCCATCAGTTGGACTTCAGGAAAGTTGGACAGTTTCAATTGCGGCATCATTGCGTCGACATCGCCCAGCTCAACCGTAATCGGCAGGTCCGCAACGGTCACGCGCTTGACCGCGAGCGGTGCCGGTGGGCCGGATACCGCACGGGCGAAAATGAATACGCTGTCGCCCGGCAAGGCACTGGCCTTGACCGCATCCGCCAGATCGACGTTCACCTTGATCGACGCCATCGCCTTGGCCACCGGCGCCGCCTCCACCTTGGCGCCGCTGGCCTGCAGCTGCTCGCGGGCTTTGGCGATACCGCCTTCGAGGGCAGAACGTGAAGCATCGCCTTCGGGCAGCTCATCCATCAAACGCTGCCAGTAGCCAATGGCCTCCTGGAAGCGCCGCTCTTCAAAGGCGGCAATGCCCAGCAGACCCAGGCTGGTGACTTCTTTCGGGTCGGCCTTGAGGGCTTCGTCGGTCAGTGCCTGGAGCGTGTCACTCCACTTTTTGTCGTCGGCGAAGTACTTCGCCTGCGCCCACTGGCCCAGCAACTCAGGCTGACGCCCGGCCAGGTTGGCAGCGCGCTCGAACACCTTGGCCGCCTCCGCCGGACGGTTTTGCGCCATGTAGGCGCGACCCAGGAAGTACAGGCCTTCGGCCGAATCCGGTTGCGCAGCAGCGGCACGCTCCAGGCGCGCGACCATTTCTTCAAGGGATTGCGGCGGTTGCGAAAACTCGCGGGTCAGTTCGACTTTATCGCTGGAACCAAAGTGCAGGTACAGCCCCAAGCCCAGCACCGGCACCAGCACAGCCGCCAGCAACGGAATGGCCTTGCCCAGGCTGGAAACCCGACCCGGAGCAACGCCTTCGGTGTCAGCGAGCAATTCGCGGGCCGCTTCGGCGCGGCCGGTTTCAAATTGCTCGGGGGTCAACACGCCCTCTTCGCGCTGCTGCTGCAACTCGGCGACACGCTCCTGGTACAGCGCGACATTCAATGCGGTGCGGTCTTCTTCGCGCTGGGCGCGGCGGCCACGCAATACCGGGATCAATAAAAAGCTGAGGGCTATGAGTAGCAGCAAGCCTGCTGCGAGCCAGAAATCAATCATCTTTGGTTTTATCCAGCAAAGTGTCGAGGCGCTTGCGCTCCTCGACAGAAAGTGTGTCCGAGCTTTCGGTCTGACCTGTGCGACGACGGCGCCCCACGATGACGCCAATCACTACCAGCCCCCCCACCAGCAAGGCCAGCGGGCCAAACCAGAGCACTGCCGTCTTGCTGGTCAGGGCCGGTTTGTAGAGCACGAAATCGCCGTAGCGGGCGACCATGAAATCGAGGATCTGCTGGTTGTCCTTGCCCTCGCCCAGCATGCGGAAGATCTCGCGGCGCAGGTCGGTGGCAATCGGTGCGTTGGAATCGGCAATGTCCTGATTCTGGCACTTGGGGCAGCGCAGTTCCTTGGTCAGTTCGCGAAAACGCTCGCGCTCGGCGTCGTTGGCAAACTCGTAGGTGTCGATGGCGGCATGGGCAATACCCGTCAACGTCAACCCGAACACCACAGCGGCTAGCCAGCGCTTCATGGTTTGGCCTCGTCAACCAGTGCCTGATATTTGCCCGCAAGCTGCTCGCGCCACACGGTTTCGTCGATCACACCCACAAACTTGTGGCGAATGATGCCCTTGCTGTCGATCAGGAATGTCTCGGGCGCGCCGTACACGCCCAGGTTCAGGCCCAGGGTGCCATCAGCATCGTCGATGTCCAGCTGGTACGGGTTGTGGAACTCCTTGAGCCACTTTTTCGCGTCCGCGTTGACGTCCTTGTAGTTCACGCCGTAGATCACCACGCCCTGCTCTGCCAGCTTGGTCAGCATCGGGTGTTCGACCCGGCATGAAATGCACCAGGTGGCCCACACGTTGACCAGCGCAGGCTTGCCCTTGAGGTCGGCCTCGGTCAGGACCTTGTCGCCCTCCACCGCAGGCAGGCTGAATGCCGGGAACGGCTTGTCGATCATCGCCGACGGCAACTCGGTCGGGTCCAGGTACAAGCCTCTGTAGAGAAACCACGCCATGCCCAAGAACACGGCCAGGGGGATCAGCATCAACCAGCGTCTCATGCCGTGGCTCCTGTCATGCCCAATGCTTCACGCACGCGGCTTTTAACCTTGACCCGGTAACGACGGTCCATCGCTGCCAGCAATCCACCAAAACCTGTGAGCAGGCCGCCAAACCAGATCCAGCGGACAAACGGCTTCACATGCACCCGCACCGCCCAGGCGCCATCGCCCAAGGGCTCGCCCAGGGCGACGTAGAGATCACGGGTGAAACCGGCGTCGATCCCGGCCTCGGTCATCATCGAGTTCTGCACCGTGTACAGGCGTTTTTCCGGGTGCAGCACGCTGACTTCCTTGCCGTTACGGATCACACGCACGGTGCCTTTGTCCGACGTGAAGTTCGGGCCCTGGAAGTGCTTGGCACCTTCAAAGATGAAGTGATAACCGCCCAGCTCCATCGACTCGCCCGGCGCCAGGCGCAAATCGCGCTCGGCACTGTTCTGGCTCGACAGCACCACACCCAGGGCGCACACGGCGATACCCAGGTGGGCAATCTGCATGCCCCAGTAGCTGCGGGTCAGGCTGCGTACGCCTTTGATCAGGCCTTTGTGACGGGTTTTGTCACCAATGTCGCGCACCCCGGCCAGCAGCACCCAGGACGCCAGCATAAAGGTGGTCAGCACGGCCCAGTTGAAATCGCCATAAGCCACGCCGGCAATCGCCGACAGCGCGGCGCTGCCCAGCAACACCGGGGTCAGCATGCCCAACAGCCATTTGACCGGGGTGTCTTTCCAGCGCACCAGCATGCCCACCGCCATCACCACCATCAGCAACCCCATCAGCGGGATGAACATGGCGTTGAAGTACGGCGGGCCCACCGACATCTTGGCGCCGCTGATGGCATCCACAATCAGCGGGTACAGGGTGCCGAGCAGAATCATCGACGCGGCCACCACCAGCACCAGGTTGTTGCCCAGCAGCAAGGTCTCCCGCGACCACAGCTTGAAGCTGACGTGGCTTTTAACCACTGGCGCACACAACGCAAACAGGGTCAGCGAGCCGCCCACCACAAATAGCAGGAAGATCAGGATGAAAACGCCGCGCTCAGGGTCGGAGGCGAATGCATGCACCGAGGTCAGTACGCCGGAACGGACCAGGAAAGTACCCAGCAGGCTCAGGGAAAACGCGGCAATGGCCAGCAGCACGGTCCAGCTTTTGAACACGCCACGTTTTTCGGTCACGGCCAGCGAGTGAATCAGGGCAGTGCCCACCAGCCACGGCATGAACGAGGCGTTCTCCACCGGGTCCCAGAACCACCAGCCGCCCCAGCCAAGTTCGTAGTACGCCCACCATGAACCCAGGGTGATGCCGATACCGAGGAAGGCCCACGCCACGATGGTCCACGGGCGGGACCAGCGTGCCCATGCAGCGTCCAGTCGACCGCCCAGCAAGGCGGCAATGGCGAAAGCAAAGGCCACCGAGAAACCGACATAACCCATGTACAGCATCGGCGGGTGAACAATCAGGCCGATGTCCTGCAGCAGCGGGTTAAGGTCATTACCGTCCGAAGGAATCTGCGGCAGCAAGCGTACGAACGGATCCGAGGTCAGGATCAAAAACAGCAGGAAGCCCACGCTGATCATGCCCATGATCGCCAGCACCCGCGCCAGCATCACTTGCGGCAATTGCCGCGAGAAGATCGACACGGCGAAGGTCCAGCCGCCCAGAATCATGGCCCACAGCAGCAGCGAACCTTCGTGGGCGCCCCACACGGCACTGAACTTGTAGTACCACGGCAGCGCACTGTTGGAGTTGCTCGCCACGTACGCCACCGAGAAATCATCGGCCATGAAGGCATACGTCAGGCAGCCGAACGAGAACAACAAGAAGGCAAACTGCCCCCAGGCGGCGGGTTGCGCCAGGCTCATCCACAATTTGTCGCCGCGCCAGGCACCCAGCAGCGGCACGATGGCCTGCACAATGGCAAAGCACAGCGCCAGAATCATGGCCAGATGGCCCAATTCAGGAATATAGAGTCCAGACATCAGTACTTACCCTCACTCGCCGGCACAGGCGCGGACAGGCCGCTTTCATTCAACGCCTTGGTGACTTCAGGCGGCATGTATTTTTCGTCGTGCTTGGCCAGCACTTCATCGGCCACTACCACGCCCTGGGCATTGAGCTTGCCCAGCGCGACGATGCCCTGCCCTTCACGGAACAGATCCGGGAGGATGCCGCGGTAGGTGATGGTCACGGACTTGTTGAAATCGGTGACCACGAACTGTACGTCCAGCGAGTCGCCCGAACGCTTGAGCGATCCGGCTTCAACCATGCCACCGGCACGGATACGGGTGTCCAGTGGCGCTTCGCCATTGGCGATTTGGGTCGGGGTATAGAACAGGTTGATGTTCTGCTGCAAGGCGCTCAGGGCAAGGGCCACGGCAGCGCCCACACCCACCAGAATCGCCAGGATGATGATCAAACGTTTTTTACGCAGCGGATTCACTTCATATTCTCCCGACGCAAACGACGCGCCTCTTGTTGCAAATAACGTCGGCGCGCCATGATCGGCAGCGCCACGTTCAACGCCAGTACCGCCAGGCAAATGCCGTAGGCCGACCAGACATACACCCCGTGATGGCCCATGGCGATGAAGTCACCAAAAGAAGCAAAACTCATCTCGCGCCCTCCAGTGCCTTCAACACCTCAGCCTTGACCCAGCTGCTGCGGGCCTCGCGCTTGAGCACTTCCAGGCGCATGCGCAACAGCAGCACTGCGCCAAAGAAGCAATAAAAGCCCAGCACCGTGAGCAGCAGCGGCATCCACATTTCCATGGGCATGGCCGGTTTTTCGGTGAGGGTGAAGGTCGCGCCCTGATGCAGGGTGTTCCACCACTCCACCGAGTACTTGATGATCGGGATATTGATCACGCCCACAATCGCCAACACCGCGCAGGCTTTGGCCGCGCTGTCGCGGTTAGTGATGGCATTGCCCAGGGCAATCAGGCCGAAATACAGAAACAGCAGGATCAGCATCGAGGTCAGGCGCGCATCCCAGACCCACCACGAGCCCCAGGTCGGCTTGCCCCAGACGGCACCGGTGACCAGCGCCACGGCGGTCATCCAGGCACCGATGGGCGCGGCAGCCTGCAGCGCCACGTCGGCGATTTTCATCTTCCAGACCAGGCCCACCACACCGCACACCGCCAGCATCACATAGCAGGACTGCGCCAGCATGGCGGCCGGAACATGGATATAAATGATCCGGAAACTGTTGCCCTGCTGGTAGTCCGGCGGCGCAAACGCCAGGCCCCAGACCACCCCGCAGGTGATCAGCAACACGGCAGCAATGCTTAACCACGGCAACAGCCGCCCACTAATGGCATAGAACCATTTGGGCGAGCCGAGTTTGTGAAACCAAGTCCAGTTCATCACGCTGTTTCCATCACGGTGCCGGTCACGACAGGTCGAGTGTCATGCCAGCCAGGGTCTTTACTGGTCCACGGGGACCAGACCTCATTATTCACCGACGCTGATTTTCAGGCCGGCAGCTATAGCAAAGGGTGTCAGGGTTACTGCCAGGGCGGTCAGGCTACCAAGCCACAGCAGATAACCGGTTGCGGGCATGCCCTGGAGTGCCGCCTGCAAGGCGCCACTGCCCAGGATCAGCACCGGGATATATAAAGGCAAAATCAGCAACGCCAGCAGCAGGCCGCCACGCTTGAGGCCAACGGTCAGTGCAGCCCCCACGGCCCCGAGCAGGCTCAATACCGGCGTCCCGAGCAGCAATGACATCAGCAACACCGGCAGGCAGGCTACCGGCAGCCCCAGCATCAAGGCCAGCAGTGGCGACAGGATGACCAGCGCCAGGCCGGAGAACAGCCAGTGTGCCAGCACTTTGGCCAAGACCAGTAGTGGCAGGGGGTGCGACGAAAGGACCCACTGTTCAAGGGATCCGTCCTCAAAATCACTGCGAAAAAGCCCGTCCAGCGAGAGCAAAACCGCTAAAAGCGCCGCGACCCACAGCAGCCCCGGAGACAAGGTTTGCAACAATTGAGTCTCGGGTCCGACCGCCAAAGGGAACATGGCGATCACAATTGCAAAAAATACCAGGGGGTTGGCCAACTCGGCCGGACGGCGAAACAGCAAGCGCGCCTCACGCGTTACCAACGTTGCGAACACACTCATACAGCCCACTGCCCCAGGTCGATATTGCGATAACCGGCCGGCATCCGGCTCAACGTATGGTGTGTGGTAAGCACCACCATGCCGCCGCTTTCGCAGTGGCGGGCCAGGTGTTCTTCGAGTTGCGCCACGCCTTGTTTGTCGAGCGCGGTAAAAGGCTCGTCGAGGATCCACAACGGCGGGCTGTCCAGATACAAACGGGCCAGCGCCACACGCCGCTGCTGGCCGGCCGACAAGGTGTGGCACGGCACATCTTCAAAGCCCTTGAGCCCTACCGCCGCCAGTGCCGTCCAGATCGCTTCGCGGGTGGCCGGGCGGTGCAACGCACAGAGCCAGCCCAGGTTCTCTTCGGCGGTGAGCAAATCCTTGATCCCGGCGGCATGGCCGATCCACAGCAGGTTGGTCGTCAGTTCATGGCGCTGACTGCTCAAGGCCTGACCGTTGAGGCGTACTTCCCCCGCCGTCGGCTGCATCAGGCCCGCCAACAATCGCAGCAGGCTGGTTTTGCCGCTGCCGTTGGGGCCGCTGATTTGCAACATGTCACCGCTGGCCAGACGCAATTCGAGGTTCTCGAACAACATCCGCCAGTCACGCTCACAGGCGAGCGATACGGCTTCTAAAAGAGGGCTGGTCACGTAATTGAGGCCTTCACGGTTCAAGTCGGCTCAGGCGCGGCCGTTAAAGTGATGCAGAATAAATGCATTTGCGGCCGGTTTCAGAGAGCTGGATCAAACAATTGCAATGTTTTCATGCCCTCTGAACGACGGGGCAGCATTATACATGCCATGTCCTACGCTAAAGAGGGCAATTTCGACAGGTTGTTACGATGAAAGGCGACATGAATATTCCACCTATTCCACAAACCACGCCCAGTAGTCTGCGCCCCGGTCTTGTGGGCGGTGAAGTGCTCACGTTGTTACAGCCTGCCGAAGGCCTGATAAGACCCGGCCAAAGTGCCCAGGCAGAAGTGATATCGCTCAAGCAAAACGATCTGGCGTTCCAGTTGCTGCTCAAGCTGACCCTGGCCGGTGGTCGGGAAACCAACGTCCAGGCCAGCAGCAACTTTCCTTTGCCCGTGGGCACACAGTTGGCCGTGACCCAGCCTTCAGCAGGCAATCTTGCGATCAGCCTGCAACAGGCACTGAGTAGCAGCGTCGCCACCCTGACCCGCCTTGATACGCAACAAGTCCCCGTGGGCACGCTGCTCCAGGGCAAAGTGCTGACCACCCAGGCGTTGGCCCAACCCGCCGGGCAACCGGCAATCTATCGCTCGTTGGTCACACTGCTCAACAGCGCCTTGAGCGGCAGCACCCTGACCCTGGACAGCCCGCAGCCTTTGCGGATCGGCAGTTTGTTGAGCGCCCGGGTGCACGATGCGCAAAGCCTGAACTTTGTCCCGCTCAGTGGGCGCCAGGAGCAACTGGCCGTCACGCAGCAACTCGCAATCCAACAAAGCCGCCAAGGGTCACTGGAGGGACTGCTCGGCGCCCTGCAAAAACTGCCGCCCAACGCACAGATGCCTCCTGAACTACGTGCCTCTATCGACACGCTGTTGGCTCAATTGCCTACACCCTCGCAACTGAGCAGCCCCAAAGCACTGAGCAGTGCTTTGCTCAACAGCGGCGCATTCCTGGAAGCCAAGTTGCTCAGCGGTCAGGTACAAGCACTGGCTCCGGACATGAAGGCCACGTTGCTGCGACTGATTGCGCAGATTCTGCCCGGCGTACCGGCCAGTACCGGTTTCAATCCCGGCATGGCTGCCAGCACCCAGGCCCAGGCACTGCCGACCTTTGTGCGCAATGCCCTGGGCATGCTCGGCCAGGTCAGCGCCAAGCCGCAGCCGGGCGGTTTCCCCCTGCCCCAGCGTTCGGTGCAGAGCGGCGAACATGAAGACAGCCTGGAAAACTTGCTGAAACTGGCAGCGGCGGCCATTTCACGCCTGCAAAGTCATCAGTTGTCGAGTCTTGAGCAAAGCGGACGCACGGCCGATGGCGGCGTGCTGACCACATGGCAACTGGAAATCCCCATGCGCAATGCGCACGACATCGTGCCTTTGCAGGTCAAGTTTCAGCGAGAAGACCCGCCCGAAAAAGAGCCACAAGACACACCCGAGCCCCGGGAAATCAAGGACCCGCTGTGGCGGGTAGAACTGGCCTTCGACCTCGCACCTCTGGGTCCGCTGCATGTGCAGGCGCAGCTGCTGCGCGGCAACCTGTCGGGCCAGCTGTGGGCCGAACAGGCCTCTACGGCGCACTTGATCGAGAGCCAGCTGGGCGACTTGCGCCAGCGTTTGAACGACGCAGGGTTGAGCGTGACCGATCTGGACTGCCACCAGGGCACCCCGCCACAGAGCGGCCACACCCGACTGGAACAACGCTGGGTGGACGAAACCGCATGAACACAGAGTCCGTACCCCGCCAGGCGATAGCCCTCAAATACGACGGCAAACAGGCCCCTACCCTCACCGCCAAAGGCGACGATGAATTGGCGCAAGCCATCCTCATACTGGCCCGCGAGCATGGGGTGCCGATCTATGAAAATGCCGAGCTGGTCAAATTACTGGCGCGCATGGAATTGGGCGACAGCATCCCGCAGGAGTTGTACCGAACCCTGGCAGAAATCATTGCCTTTGCCTGGCAGCTCAAAGGCAAATTCCCGACAGGGTTTGATCCGGATGCCGAGCCGCAAGAGCGGGATATCACCCCCTGACAGCCTCAGACCTTGTAGTCGCTGCCGAGGAACGAAGGCTGCGATCGACGGCACAGCGGTCAGTCAGTCAAACCGTGTCGACACCCTCGCGAGCAAACCCGCTCCCACAGGGCATGGTTTGGCACCCTCACGATCGCAAGGCACTGTCCACCTGCTGCGCAGCCTCAAGCAGCACACTGTCCTGACGAAAACCACCAATCAGTTGCAACCCCACCGGCAGTTCACCCGGCTGCCTGGGTAAGGGAATGTTGATTTGAGGCAGCCCGAATGCCATCCAGCATTTGCAAAAGTCCGAAGGACCCGTCGTTTCCAGGCCCAGGGGCGCAACCATGCCGCAGGTAACGCTCAGCATCCCATCGAAGGGTGCAAAAATCGCCTGCAGTCTCGGTGCCTGCGCAGCCAGGCGAGCCTTGGCCGCTGACTCATGCTCCCATGTCGTACCCCTGGCCCGCTCGATCATGGCCACCACTGACGGGCTCAGCAGTTCAGGGCTCGATTGCCACTCTTTGGACAGCGACCGTGCGCCCTCGCAGTCATTGATCAACAGGTGGTCGTCAAACACGTTCGCAAAATCATCCGGCAGGTCCACTGTGGTCACGGTGTGGCCTGCAGCCTTCAACCTCTGGACCGCCGCCAGTAAAGCGTCAGCCACCATCGGGTCCACCTGGTCCCAGCGCGCAGTACGACAAAACCCGAACGTCCTGCTGCCGCTCTCCCGAGCCGATTGCGGCAAACCGGGCACCAGTACCTGAGCGACGAGCGCCAGGTCGCGAACCGACCGGCCATACCAGCCCAGCGTGTCGAAGCTGGGCGCCAAGGGTTTGATCCCTTCCAGCGAAACCAGCCCATAGGAAGGTTTGAACGCATACAGCCCGCAATAGGACGCAGGCTTGAGCAGCGAGCCCGCCGTTTGCGTGCCCAGCGCCACAGGAAAGAAACCCGCGGCCATGCCTGCAGCAGAACCGGCACTGGAGCTGCCTGGAGTCCGGTCCAGATCATGGGGATTGCGGGTCGGCCCGGTTTGCATATAGGCAAACTCGGTGGTGTGGGTCTTGCCCATGATCACCGCTCCCGCCTGTCGCAGCAGCGCAACCACATGGGCATCGCGAGACGGCCAGTTGTTGTCATAGATCGGGGAGTAAAAACCCGTGGGGTGGTCGCGGGTATCAATGATGTCCTTGACCCCAATCGGCACTCCGGCCAGCAAGCCGTTGATCCCGGGGCTGCTCAGCCCCTGTGCCTGTTTGCGCACCACCTGCGGGTCGAGGGCGACGAACGCCCGGATCGCAGACTCACGGGCGTTTGTCTGGTTCAGAAAATGCTCGGCCACTCTGCCGGGGCTCAGGTGCGCGGTACGGACCTGTTCGGCAATCGAGTGGGCGTCCGCCGTGTCGAGAAAGCTCATGCTGTATTCAACCTCTGCTCATGACTGCGTTACTGGGCATACACCGACGCCCACTCTGTAAAACCCTTGATCTCGATGGGGTTGCCCGAAGGATCGAGGAAAAACATCGTCGCCTGCTCCCCCGGGGTCCCGACAAAACGAAGGGTCGGCTCCAGCACAAACTCCACGCCGCGATCCATCAGACGCTCTTTCAAGGCCAGCCAGTCAGGCATGCTCAGCACCACCCCGAAATGCGGCATGGGCACCCAGTGATCGCCCACTTTACCGGTGTTGCTGACGGCAAACGGCTCACCCAGGTGCAAGGACAATTGATGGCCGAAAAAATCGATGTCCAGCCACGTATCAGTGCTGCGACCTTCCGCGCAGCCCAGCACATCGCAGTAAAAGCGGCGCGCCGAGCCCAGATCGTGAACGTGATAAGCAAAATGAAAGAGTGATTGCACAGTAACCTCCTGAAACTTGAAATAGCCCAATGCCCCTGCAGGAAATCATGCAGTGCGCCATTCAAAAGAGATAACCTGTTATTTTTTCCATAAAAGAAAGAAATTCTTATGGATACGCGCTATCTCAGAAGCCTGATCGCCGTGGTGGAATGCGGGTCAATCGCCAAGGCGGCCCGCCTGGAAAACCTGACGGCTGCCGCGGTCAGCCAGCGTATTGTGGCGCTCGAACGGCAATTGGGGCTCCAGCTTCTGGTGCGGGTCGGCCACGAGGCCAAGCCCAGCCTGGCCTGCGTGGAATTGCTGCCCAGGGCCAGAAGCATCGTCGATGAAGTGGCGCTTCTGGCAAGTGACGTCGACGCCCTGGGCCTGACCGGTCCCTTGCGCATCGGTGCGATTTCGACGGTACTCACGGGCCTTCTGCCCCAGGCCTTGCGCAGCCTGACCCGCTCAACTCCCCAACTGAAACCGGTGATCGTTCCAGGGACATCCCGCTCGCTGTATCAGGCGCTGGAGGCCAACGAACTGGATGCCGCGATAGTGGTCGCGCCGCCGTTCACGCTGGCCAAGACCTTCGATGGGGTATTGCTACGCAAGGAACCCTTGGTGTTTATCTCCAATGAGCACTCAACCCAGGGCATCGACGCGCGCCTGCAAAACTGCCCGTATATCCAATATGACCCGGATGCGTGGGGGGGCCGCCATGCCGTCCAGTACCTGCAAGACCAGGGGCTCAAACCAGCCGCCCTGCTGGATCTGGATGCGCTGGAAACCATCGCCCTGCTGACCGCGCAGGGGTTGGGAGTCAGCCTGGTGCCTTGCTGGTCGGGGATTGAGCGCTGGACGGACAGTTGTGTCGTGGAGCCTGTGGGTGACGAACGCTATGACCGCAGGATTATGCTGATCAGTCATGCACAAGGGCCAAGGGTGCGAATGATTGAAGCGTTGAAACAGGCGCTGCAGGAGAAGACGCCATGAACTGATCTGTGGGAGCGGGCTTGCTCGCGATGCAGGCGCTGCGGTCTTTCAACTTAATCGCGTCGACCTTATCGCGAGCAAGCCCGCTCCCACAGGATCAGATGCAGATGCAGGTTCAGCCCTTGTGCATCTTGCTCATCAACTCGGCCTCGGCCTGAGTCAAACCACAGGCCTGGGTCAGTTCGTCAACGCTGGCGCCCATGCTGACCAGGCGCGCTGCCTGGTTGAACGACAGGCTGGTGGGGTCGCGCTGTTCCAGCTGGGTCAGCTTCTCGGGCAACGGGGCGACCACCGCGCGCAGCTCGTGCAGGTCTTCACCCATTTGCACATTGCCGTTCTGGTAGGTGTCCAGCCGCCGCGCCAGTTCCCTGAGGCGCCGGTCACGCTGCTCATCGCCCGCAACCTGCTGCGCCGCGAGCACGCGCTGACGGCGCACATGGCTCACGAACAACCACAGGGTCACGGCCCACAACAGGCCCAGGACGATTACCGCCACCTCAAGGATCAATCAGATGTTCTCCAGATCCGACCATTCTTCTTCGGTCATCATTTTGTCCAGCTCAACCAGAATCAGCAGTTCGCCGTTCTTGTTGCATACGCCCTGGATAAACTTGGCCGACTCGTCGTTGCCCACATTAGGCGCCGTTTCGATTTCAGACTGACGCAGGTAAACCACCTCGGCCACGCTGTCGACCAGAATCCCGACCACTTGTTTGTCCGCTTCGATGATGACGATGCGCGAATTGTCGGTGATTTCTGCGTTGTAGAGGCCAAAACGCTGACGCGTATCGATGACCGTCACCACGTTGCCGCGCAGGTTGATAATGCCCAGCACGTAGGAAGGCGCACCGGGGACCGGGGCAATTTCGGTGTAACGCAGCACTTCCTGGACTTGCATCACATTGATGCCGTAGGTCTCGTTGTCCAGCTTGAAGGTCACCCATTGCAGGATTGGATCTTCACTACTTTGTTGTGCGGCTGACTGTTTCATACACCAAACCCTTGACTGAATACCGCTGATTTAAATAATTACTGCTTGCCCTTGGCAATCAACTCGGCCAATTGCGCCACGTCCAGCAATGCGCACATGTGTTCAATCACGGTGCCCGCCAGCCACGGCCGCTGCCCACGCTGGGAGCGCCATTTGATTTCGTTCGGATGCAGGCGCAATGAGCGGCTGACTTGATGCACCGCCAACCCCCACTCGTAGCCCTGCACGGAAATAACGTATTGCAGGCCCTCGCGAAAATCATCGCGATAGCGCTCGGGCATCACCCAGCGCGCGGTATCCAGCACGTTGAGCTTGCCGCTCTGGCTCGGCAGTATCCCCAGGAACCAGTCCGGCTGACCAAACAGCGGCGTCAGTTCACGACCGGCCAGCGAATAGATAGAACCCAGGCACACCAACGGCACCGCCAGGGTCAACCCGGCCACGTCGAACAGCAGGCACTCGAAGGGTTCTGCGGCCCACGCGGGGCGGCCATCATCGGGTATCGGCAAATGCGCACCGGGCGCACTTGGCCGATGAACCTCGACCAACGGATGGGCCAGCGCTTCGGCGGGCACGCCCACTTGCGAGAGTTCCACCGGCATGGCCAGCGGCGCTTCAACAGGCGCGTCAGTGGCCGGTTCAAGTTCCGGCGCAGCGGGTTCAACCGACTCCAGCGCCTGGGTTGCATCAAACAGCAAGTCGTCCAGATACGACTGCAACGCCACTTGCGAGCGGTTGGAAAGTGCTATCGGCTGCGTCATAAAGTGCCCCACTCAACAGCCTCGCGACAGAGACTTGTAGACGTTATCGGCCACACGGGACCGATACTTGAATAACCGTCCACCTCAAGCCACCTGAGGGGCAAGCTGGCGGGTCAGTACGTGCTTGAGCAACGCACGATAGGCGATTACCCCCCGGGTCTTGTCATCGAACTGCGAAGGCGTCTGCCCTGCCCGGCTGGCATCACGCAAGCGGGTGTCGACCGGGATGAAGCCCTGCCACAGGGTGTCGGGATACACGTCGCGCAACACCCGCAAGGTGCTCATCGAGGCCTGGGTACGGCGGTCAAACAAGGTCGGCACGATGCAAAACGGCAGTTCCTGCGCCCGCGAGCGATTGATCATGCGCAGGGTGTGGACCATGCGCTCCAGGCCCTTGAGGGCCAGATGCTCGGTCTGCACCGGAATGATCAATTGCTGGCTGGCCGCCAATGCGTTGACCATCAGCACACCCAGGATCGGCGGGCTGTCGATGATGGCGTAGTCATAGTCCTGCCACAGTTGCGCCAGGCTGCGCGCAATCACCAGGCCCAGGCCACTTTGCCCCGGCGCCTGACGTTCCAGGGTCGCCAGGGCGGTGGTCGCCGGCAGCAAGGCAATCTTCTCGTGGCTGGTGGGCAGCAGCAATTGCGCAGCCAGACCTTCCGGCACCTGGCCCTGATGCAGAAAGAGGTCATACACGCTGTGTTCCAGACCATCGGGGTCATACCCGAAATAACTGGTCATGGAGCCGTGCGGGTCGAGATCGACCACAACCACCCGCTTTCCCGCTTCTGCCAGCAAACCGGCCAGAGCGATGGATGTGGTGGTCTTGCCGACCCCACCTTTTTGATTGGCTACTGCCCAGACTCTCATTCAGTTGTTCCTCCCGGCTGCATGCGTGCCGGCCGAGACTATAGGGTTGGTGACGGGGAATTGACGGCATTCCCTCTAACCAGTGGCTGTGTCTGTGGCGGTGCAGTTTGTGTGCCAGCACGCTTGAGGGCGGCATCCGGTGTCGCGTTGGCGGTTCCCGTACCGGTCAGGCTGCGACGCACCTCCAGGTTACGCGACACCACCAGCACCACCCGACGGTTGAGCGCACGCCCCTCCGGGGTTGCGTTATTGGCCACCGGCTGGAACTCGCCGTAACCCACCGACGCCATGCGCCCCGGGTTCACGCCCTGCATCGCCAGCATGCGCACGATGCTCGCCGAGCGTGCCGACGACAGTTCCCAGTTGGTGGGATATTGCGCAGTACGGATCGGCAGATCGTCCGTAAAGCCCTCGACGTGAATCGGGTTTTCGAACGGCTTCAGGATCGCTGCCACCTTGTCGATAATGGTGAACGCTGCATTGCTGGGCATCGCGTCGCCACTGCCGAACAGCAAGCTTGAGTTGAGTTCGATTTCAACCCACAACTCATTGCCGCGCACGGTCAATTGTTTGGACGCGATCAAGTCGCCAAACGCATGGGTGATGTCATTGGCAATGGTTTTAAGCGGGTCATCGGGGACTTGCCCAAGGCCCGCGTCGGTATGTTCACTGTCTTTGATCAAGGGTTCGGCAGGCGCGACCGTCAGCGGGCGTTCCTGACCAATGGGCACCGGCTTGATGCTGCGCTCGGTGTCATTGAACACGCCCACCAGCGCCTGGGAGATCACCCGATACTTGCCTTCGTTGATCGAGGAAATCGAGTACATGACCACGAAGAAGGCAAACAGCAAGGTGATGAAGTCCGCGTAGGACACCAGCCAGCGCTCGTGATTGATGTGTTCATCCGCAGGGCGACGGCGACGGCTCATAGTTAACCCGTGAAGCCTTGAAGCTTGAGTTCGATTGAGCGCGGATTCTCGCCTTCGGCAATCGACAGGATGCCTTCGAGCAGCATTTCGCGGTACAGCGACTGGCGCATGGCAATGGCCTTGAGCTTGCTGGCGATGGGCAGCAACACCAGGTTGGCACTGGCTACCCCGTAAATGGTCGCCACAAACGCCACCGCAATTCCGCTGCCCAGTTGTCCCGGATCGGCCAGATTGCCCATCACATGGATCAGGCCCATGACCGCGCCGATAATGCCGATGGTCGGCGCATAACCGCCCATGCTTTCAAATACTTTGGCGGCTTCGATGTCGCGGCTTTCCTGGGTCATGTAATCGACCTCCAGCACGCTGCGAATGGTTTCTGGCTCAACCCCGTCAACCAGCAACTGCAGGCCCTTGCGCGAATAATTGTCGGGCTCGGTGTCGGCCACGCCTTCCAGGCCCAGCAAGCCTTCCTTGCGCGCCGTCAGGCTCCAGTTGACGACACGGTCAATGCCCCCCGCCATGTCGATACGCGGCGGAAACAAGATCCACACCACGGTCTGCATCGCCCGCTTGAATGCGCTCATGGGCGACTGCAACAGTGCCGCGCCCACCGTCCCGCCCAGCACGATCAGCGCTGCCGGACCATTGGCCAGGGCGCCGAGATGGCCGCCCTCCAGGTAGTTGCCGCCGATGATCGCGACAAACGCCATGATGATGCCAATCAGGCTGAGCACATCCATCAGTGGCAGGCCTCCACCAGGTGTTTGCCGATGTCATCAAGGCTGTACACCGCGTCGGCCAGGTTGGCTTTGACGATGGCCATCGGCATGCCGTAAATCACGCAGCTGGCTTCGTCCTGTGCCCACACCTGACTGCCGCCCTGCTTGAGCATGCGGGCACCTTCACGGCCGTCCGCGCCCATACCGGTCAGGACCACCGCCAAAACTTTGTCACCAAAGGACTTGGCAGCCGAACCGAAGGTGATATCCACACACGGCTTGTAGTTCAAACGCTCGTCACCCGGCAGGATGCGTACCGCGCCGCGACCGTCAATCATCATTTGCTTGCCGCCCGGTGCCAGCAGGGCCAGGCCGGGGCGCAGGATGTCGCCGTCTTCGGCTTCCTTGACGCTGATGCGGCACAGCTTGTCCAGGCGCTCGGCAAACGCCTTGGTAAACGCCGCCGGCATGTGCTGCACCAGCACAATCGGCGCCGGAAAATTGCCCGGCAACTGGGTCAACACCCGCTGCAAGGCCACCGGCCCGCCGGTCGAGGTGCCGATGGCGACCAGTTTGTAGGCCTTGCGCTTGGGCATGCCCGACGTTGATGCCGGTGCAGGCGCGCCACGGCTGGCAATCGGCGTGGTGCGCGCAGGGGGCAACGAGGCGGTCGGCGCGGGGGGCACAAAACCGCCAAGGGCAGGCCGAGGCACAGGCGCAGGGGCTGAGACCGCAGGCGCTGGCGCGCTGTAGCTGGACATTCGGCGGTTGCTGCGCGAGATGCTGTGAACCTTTTCGCACAGCATCTGCTTGACCTTCTCGGGGTTGCGCGAGATGTCTTCGAAGTTTTTCGGCAAAAAATCCACCGCCCCGGCATCCAGCGCATCGAGGGTCACGCGGGCGCCCTCGTGGGTCAGCGAGGAAAACATCAATACCGGGGTCGGACAGCGCTGCATGATATGACGCACGGCCGTGATGCCATCCATCAACGGCATCTCGTAATCCATCGTGATCACGTCCGGCTTGAGCGCCAGCGCCTGATCGATGGCTTCCTTGCCATTGGTGGCGGTGCCGATCACTTGAATCGTCGGGTCAGCCGACAGAATTTCCGAGACGCGGCGGCGGAAAAAACCGGAATCATCCACCACCAGGACCTTGACTACCATAAACACTCCGTTAGGCGGTGCGGGGCGCAAAAGCCCCGGCTCACCAGAATCAAATACGCCGTGATGCGTAGTGCTTGAGCATGCTCGGAACATCCAGAATCAAGGCAATACGGCCATCACCGGTAATGGTGGCGCCCGACATGCCTGGCGTGCCCTGGAGCATTTTGCCCAACGGCTTGATCACCACCTCTTCCTGGCCGACCAGTTGATCGACCACAAAACCGATGCGCTGGGTACCGACCGACAAAATCACCACATGCCCTTCGCGCTGTTCTTCGTGGGCGGCAGACGCCACCAGCCAGCGCTTGAGGTAGAACAACGGCAGGGCCTTGTCGCGCACGATCACCACTTCCTGGCCGTCGACCACGTTGGTGCGCGACAGGTCGAGATGGAAAATCTCGTTGACGTTGACCAGCGGGAACGCAAACGCCTGGTTGCCCAGCATCACCATCAGGGTTGGCATGATCGCCAGGGTCAGCGGCACCTTGATGACGATTTTCGAGCCACGACCCAGCACCGACTCGATGCTCAGCGAGCCATTGAGCTGAGCGATCTTGGTTTTCACCACGTCCATGCCCACGCCACGTCCGGACACATCGCTGATCTCGGTCTTGGTGGAAAAGCCCGGTGCAAAAATCAGGTTGTAGCAGTCGCTTTCGCTCAGGCGATCGGCTGCGTCCTTGTCCATCAGGCCTTTTTTCACCGCCAGGGAGCGCAGGAAATTGGCATCCATGCCTTTGCCGTCATCGGAGATCGACAGCAGGATATGGTCGCCTTCCTGCTCTGCCGACAGCACCACCCGACCGCAGCTTGGCTTGCCTGCAGCAGCACGTTCTTCCGGGGTTTCGCAACCATGGTCGACGGCGTTGCGCACCAAGTGGACCAGTGGATCGGCCAGGGCTTCGACGAGGTTTTTATCCAGGTCGGTCTCTTCGCCCACCAATTCCAGGCTGATTTCTTTCTTCAACTGACGCGCCAGATCCCGCACCAGCCGCGGGAAGCGACCGAATACTTTTTTGATCGGCTGCATCCGGGTCTTCATCACTGCGGTTTGCAGGTCGGCGGTGACCACGTCGAGGTTGGACAGGGCCTTGGCCATGTCCTCGTCATGGCTGTTCAGGCCCAGGCGCACCAGACGGTTACGCACCAGCACCAGTTCGCCGACCATGTTCATGATGTCGTCCAGCCGTGCGGTATCGACCCGCACGGTGGTTTCTGCCTCAGAGGCAACGGGCTTTTCCGACGGTGCAGCTGCCGCCCGGGCCGGGGCGGCACGCGCAGCCGCAACCGGTTTGGCGGGCACAGCCGCAGCGACAACGGCTGCGGAGTCCGGACTGAACTTGCCTTTACCATGCATCTCATCGAGCAGGGCTTCGAATTCGTGATCGCTGATCAGGTTCGGGTCGCCCGCTGGCTCCTCGGCCGCGGCAACAGGCTCGGCGGTCGCAGCGCCCAGTGCGTCGGTGTTGAACGCACCCTTGCCATGTAGTTGATCGAGCAAGGCCTCGAATTCATCGTCGGTGATTTCATTGCTGACTTCAGCTACGGCTGCTGGCGCTTCGTCGGGCACTGCGCCGACCACTGCGGCATCCGCAGAAAACTGGCCCTTGCCGTGCAACTGGTCAAGCAGCAACTCAAATTCGGCGTCGCTGATTTCGTCACCCGCCGAGATGTCTGCCGGGACAACCGGCTCGGGCTCGTGGGCAGCGGCCTTGACCGCATCGAGGGATTCCAGCAGCTGTTCAAATTCGCTGTCGGTGATATCCGTCACCGGGGCTGCGACTACCGCCACCGGCACAGGCTCAGGTGCTGCAACCACGTGAGCGGTGGCAGGTTCTGCCAGACGCGCCAGCGCCGCCAGCAACTCGGGGGTCGCCGCGGTGATCGGGCTGCGCTCGCGTACTTCGCTGAACATGCCGTTGACCGCATCCAGTGCCTCAAGCACCACGTCCATCAACTCCGCGTCGACGCCTCGTTCACCCTTGCGCAGGATGTCGAAGACGTTCTCGGCGATGTGACAGCACTCCACCAATTCATGGAGCTGCAGGAAGCCGGCGCCCCCTTTGACAGTATGAAAACCGCGAAAAATGGCATTGAGCAGGTCCGCATCATCCGGTCGGCTTTCCAGCTCGACCAGTTGCTCGGACAGCAACTCCAGAATTTCGCCGGCTTCAACCAGGAAATCCTGAAGGATTTCTTCATCGGCGCCGAAGCTCATGTACGTGCTCCTTGAGAAAGGCCCGCGACGCCAGGCAACAGCGCCCGCACGTCTATCGAGTCCTAAAAACCTAAACTGGACAGCAAATCGTCTACATCATCCTGACCGGATACGACGTCATTACGTGTATCGGCATGAATCTGCGGACCTTCACCCTTGGCCTGGTTTTTTTGCGAATTATTTTCAGCACGCAACGCATCACGGTCGTGTTCGATGCCGGCAAAGCGGTCTACCTGACTGGCCATCAGCACCAGTTTGAGCAGATTGCTTTCAACGTCCGTGACCAGTTGCGTTACCCGCTTGATGACCTGACCGGTAAGGTCCTGGAAATCCTGGGCCAGCAAGATGTCGGTGAGGTTGGCGGACACGACCTGACTTTGCTCGTCGCTACGCGTCAAAAAACTGTCAACCCGACGCGCCAGCTCGCGAAACTCCTCGGCACCGATTTCACGGCGCATGAAGCGACCCCAGTCTGCACTCAGGGCCTTGGCTTCCTGCCCCAGGCCGTTGACCAGCGGCGTGCTGTTTTCCACCAGGTCCATGGTTCGATTGGCGGCCGCTTCCGTGAGCTTCACAACATAAGCCAGGCGTTCCGTGGCATCCGTGATCTGCGACACTTCTTCGGCTTGCGGCATGCTCGGATCAATATGGAAATTGACAATTGCACTGTGCAGTTCACGGGTCAGTTTGCCGACTTCGCGATACAACCCGCGATCACGGGTCTGGTTGAGTTCGTGAATCAGCTGCACTGCATCGCCAAACTGGCCTCTTTCAAGGCTTTCGACCAATTCGTGAGCATGTTTTTTCAGGGTCGACTCAAAATCGCCCTGTGTAGATTCTTTATGCTCCATAGCGCCCCCAAGGCAACCGATCAACCGATGCGATCAAAGATCTTCTCGATCTTGTCTTTGAGTGCGATAGCCGTGAACGGCTTGACCACATAGCCGTTAACACCGGCCTGGGCGGCTTCGATGATCTGCTCGCGCTTGGCTTCGGCGGTCACCATCAGCACCGGCAAGTGCTTGAGTTTTTCGTCGGCGCGCACGTGGCGCAGCAACTCGATACCGGTCATGCCCGGCATGTTCCAGTCGGTCACCAAAAAGTCGATGTGACCCAGATTGAGGATCGGCAACGCCGTGATGCCGTCGTCCGCCTCGACCGTGTTGGTGAACCCCAGGTCACGCAACAGGTTTTTAATGATCCGCCGCATCGTTGAAAAATCATCAACGATAAGGATTTTCATGTTCTTGTCCAATTCGACCTCCAAGCAGTCTTAAACGCGCCCGGTCTGGGGACACGCCATTCAATCAATTCGTTTTCAAACACCGCCAGAATCGACTGTGGGAGCGGGCTTGCTCGCGATGCTGGCGGCGCGGTTTTTCTGATTCACCGTGTCGATCCCATCGCGAGCAAGCCCGCTCCCACAATAAGTACGCGTGTTCCCGTCAGTGCGCTCGCCACTGGCTCAGGCGTGCACGCAGCCGCGCTGCGCACTGGCTGTGCAGCTGGCTCACACGGGACTCGCTGACCCCCAGCACTTCGCCGATTTCCTTGAGGTTCAGTTCCTCGTCGTAGTACAGCGCCAACACCAGCCGCTCACGCTCGGGCAGATGGGCAATCGCATCGGCCAGCGCGCCCTGGAAGCGTTCGTCTTCCAGATCGCGGGACGGCTCCGGGTGAGCACTTGCGCCATCCTCATGCAGCCCTTCGTGTTCGCCGTCCTGCAACAAGTCGTCGAAACTGAACAGACGGCTGCCCAGGGTGTCATTCAAGATGGCGTAATAATCATCAAGGCTTAACTGGAGTTCGGCCGCAACTTCATGATCTTTAGCGTCACAACCGGTTTTTGCTTCAATTACCCGAATTGCATCGCTGACCATGCGCGTATTGCGGTGGACAGAGCGCGGGGCCCAGTCGCCTTTTCGCACTTCATCGAGCATGGCGCCACGAATGCGAATCCCGGCATAGGTCTCAAAACTCGCTCCCTTGGTGGCGTCGTATTTGCCCGACACCTCGAGCAGCCCGATCATCCCGGCCTGGATCAGGTCGTCCACCTGCACGCTGGCCGGCAAGCGCGCCAACAGGTGATAGGCAATGCGCTTGACCAAAGGGGCGTAGCGCTCGATCAGCTCGTACTGGCTGTCACGGGACGCCTTGCTGTACATGCGATAGCCACTGGCGGTCATTAAAAGCGCCCCCCTGCTTGCTGCACCAGACGCTCGACAAAGAACTCCAGATGCCCGCGGGGGTTGGCGGGCAGCGGCCAGGTGTCGACTTTCTGGGCGATGGCTTTAAACGCCAGGGAGCACTTGGAGCGCGGGAACGCTTCGTAGACGGCCCGCTGTTTTTGTACGGCCTTGCGCACGCATTCGTCATACGGAACGGCGCCCACGTATTGCAGGGCCACATCGAGAAAACGGTCGGTGACTTTAGTCAATTTGGCGAACAGATTGCGCCCTTCCTGCGGGCTCTGGGCCATGTTCGCCAATACGCGAAAGCGGTTCATGCCGTAATCGCGATTGAGCAGCTTGATCAGCGCATAGGCATCGGTGATCGATGTCGGCTCGTCGCAGACCACCAGCAGCACTTCCTGGGCGGCGCGCACAAAGCTGACCACCGACTCGCCAATCCCGGCAGCGGTGTCGATCACCAGCACATCCAGATTGTCGCCGAGGTCGCTGAAGGCCTGGATCAGACCGGCGTGTTGCGCCGGGCTCAGCTGCACCATGCTCTGGGTGCCTGAAGCCGCCGGCACGATACGAATCCCGCCAGGGCCTTGCAGCAAGACATCGCGCAGCTCGCAACGCCCCTCGACCACATCGGCCAGGGTGAATTTGGGGGTCAGGCCCAGCAGGACATCGACATTCGCCAGTCCAAGGTCCGCGTCCATCAACAGAACGCGCCTGCCCAGCTCGGCCAATGCGATGGACAAGTTGACTGAGACGTTAGTTTTACCGACGCCACCCTTGCCGCCGGTCACTGCGATCACCTGTACGGGATGCATGCTGCCCATGATCTTTTTTTACCTTGTCTTACTTAGACGCGGCTACATGCGTTGGCTGCCCGTTCCCCATTGGAACAAAACCTTCAGACCATCAGATGTAGGTACATTGCAACGTAATCTTGACTACCTCAGCCTACCCGCTTGGGAGGGCTGTGATAGATATCAGCGAACATATCGGCCATGGCTTCTTCGCTGGGTTCTTCCTGCATTTGCACACTCACTGCGCGACTCACCAACTGGTGACGGCGCGGCAGGTGAAGGTCATCCGGAATCCTTGGACCATCGGTGAGGTACGCCACCGGCAACCCGTGGCTGATCGCCAGGCTCAACACTTCGCCCAGGCTTGCCGTTTCATCCAGTTTGGTCAGGATGCAACCGGCCAGCCCGCAACGCTTGTAACTGAGGTACGCCGCCGTCAGCACCTGTTTCTGGCTGGTGGTGGCCAGTACCAGATAATTTCTGGCCTTGATCCCTCGCCCCGCGAGGCTTTCCAGCTGCAGGCGCAACGCCGGATCGCTGGCTTGCAGCCCGGCGGTGTCCACCAGCACCACGCGCTTGCGCACCAGTGGCTCAAGGGTCTGGCCCAACGACTGACCGGGGGCCACGTGGGTCACCGGTACGTTGAGAATCCGGCCCAGGGTCTTGAGTTGCTCCTGGGCGCCAATTCGAAAGCTGTCCATGCTCACCAGGGCAATGTTCTGCGCGCCGTACTTGAGCACATAACGCGCCGCCAGCTTGGCCAGCGTGGTGGTTTTACCCATCCCTGCGGGACCGACCATCGCGATCACACCGCCCTCTTCCAGCGGTTCCAGCTCAGGCGTGGCAATCATGCGCGCCAGGTGCGCCAACAGCATCCGCCAGGCCTGACGCGGCTCCTCGATGCCGGCCACTTGCGCCAGCAGATCACGGGACAGCGGCCCGGACAGGCCGATACGCTGCAGGCGACGCCACAGATTGGCCTGGGCAGGCTTGGCATCCTGCAACTGGCTCCAGGCCAGCGAGCCGAGCTGCACTTCGAGCAACTCGCGCAAACCGTTGAGTTCATGACGCATGTTGTCGAATGCGCGCTGATCAATGGTCGGTGCGGCTGGCGCAGGTGCAGGGCGCGGCGGCTCTTCAAGGGTCGGCTCGATCAACGGCTCGGCGGCGGTCAGCGGCAGACCGGCAAACAACTGACGGTTGTCCCCCGCCTCGCCCTCACCGCGCAGGCTCAACTCGGCCTGGGCCGAGACAATCCGCGACTGGGTCTTGCGCAGCTCTTCTTCGAGCTCAATGTTCGGTACACGGGGTGCCAGCGCGGACAGCTTGTAGTCCAGGGCCGCGGTCAACTCAACGCCCCCGGCTATCCGGCGGTTGCCAATAATGGCGGCGTCCGCCCCCAGTTCATCACGAATCAGCTTCATGGCCTGACGCATATCGGCGGCGAAAAATCGCTTCACTTGCATAAACCAAACCCTCAGCCGTTAGGGCCTACTGTTGCAACGATCGTGACCTGCTTGTTGTCAGGAATTTCCTGGTAAGCCAGTACATGCAGGTTGGGCACCGCCAGACGGCCAAAACGCGAAAGCATCGCGCGTACCGGGCCTGCCACCAACAAAATCACTGGATTACCTTGCATCTCCTGACGCTGAGCAGCGTCGATCAACGAGCGCTGGAGCTTTTCTGCCATGCTTGGCTCCAGCAACACGCCCTCTTCCTGGCCTTGTCCGGCCTTCTGCAAACTATTGAGCAATATTTGTTCCAACCTTGGCTCCAAGGTGATCACAGGCAGCTCAGACTCAACGCCTACAATGCTTTGCACGATGGCGCGCGACAACCCGACCCGCACCGCGGCAACCAAAGCGGCAGTATCTTGACTCTTATGGGCATTGTTCGCGACGGCTTCGGCAATGCTGCGAATGTCACGCACCGGTACCTGTTCAGCCAGCAGGGCCTGCAACACTTTGAGCAGTTGGGACAGGCTCAGGATGCCCGGCACCAGCTCTTCAGCCAGCTTGGGTGAAGACTTGGCCAGCAGTTGCATCAACTGCTGCACTTCTTCATGACCGATCAACTCATGGGAGTGTTTGTACAGAATCTGGTTAAGGTGGGTCGCCACTACCGTACTGGCGTCCACTACGGTATAGCCCAGCGATTGCGCCTGACTGCGCTGGCTGACCTCAATCCACACCGCTTCCAGACCAAAGGCCGGATCCTTGGTGGTAATGCCGTTGAGCGTGCCGAACACCTGCCCCGGATTGATCGCCATCTCGCGGTCCGGGTAGATCTCGGCCTCGGCCAGGATCACCCCCATCAGGGTCAGGCGATACGCACTGGGGGCCAGGTCGAGGTTGTCGCGGATATGCACGGTGGGCATCAGAAAGCCCAGATCCTGGGACAGCTTTTTGCGCACACCCTTGATCCGCGCCAGCAACTGGCCACCCTGATTGCGGTCAACCAGCGGAATCAGCCGATAGCCAACCTCCAGGCCGATCATGTCGATGGGCGTCACGTCATCCCAGCCCAGCTCCTTGGTCTCTTGGGCGCGGGCAGGCGATGGCAACAGCTCCTGTTGGCGCTTGACCTCCTGCAGGGCCTGGACCTTGACGACGTTCTGCTTCTTCCACATCAGGTACGCGACGCCACCGGCGACTGCGGCCAGGCTGAGAAAGGAAAAGTGCGGCATGCCCGGCACCATCCCCATCACAGCCATCAGGCCTGCCGACACGGCGAGTGCCTTGGGTGAGGCAAACATCTGGCGATTGATCTGCTTGCCCATGTCTTCGGAGCCCGAAGCACGGGTCACCATGATCGCGGCAGCGGTAGACAGCAACAGGGACGGCAACTGCGCCACCAAACCGTCACCGATGGTCAGCAAGGCGTACACCTTGCCCGCTTCGCTGAAGGTCATGCCGTGCTGGAAGATACCGACGGCCATGCCGCCGATCAGGTTGATAAACAGAATCAGCAGACCAGCGATGGCGTCACCGCGCACGAACTTGCTGGCACCGTCCATCGAGCCGTAGAACTCGGCCTCCTGGGCCACTTCCTGACGGCGGGCCTTGGCCTGGTTCTGGTCGATCAGACCGGCGTTGAGGTCGGCATCGATTGCCATTTGCTTGCCGGGCATGGCGTCGAGGGTAAAGCGGGCGCTCACTTCGGAGATACGCCCGGCACCCTTGGTCACGACCACGAAGTTGATGATCATCAAAATCGCAAAGACCACGATACCGACGACGTAGTTGCCACCGATCACCACTTCACCGAAGGCCTGGATCACCTTGCCTGCGGCGGCGTGACCTTCATGACCGTGGAGCATCACCACCCGGGTCGAGGCCACGTTCAGGGCCAGCCGCATCAGGGTGGCGACCAGCAAAATGGTGGGAAACACCGCAAAGTCCAGCGGCCGCAGGGCGTAAACGCACACCAGCAGCACCACAATCGACAGCGCGATGTTGAAGGTGAAAAACACGTCCAGCAGAAACGGCGGAACGGGCAACATCATCATTGCCAGCATCACCAGCAACAACAGCGGCACACCCAACTGTCCCCGACCCAGGCCGGCCAGACCGCTGCGCGCGGTGTTGATTAACTGAGAGCGATCCAGTGACATTGCGACAAACCTTTAGCAAACTTTTGACGCCATGTGCGCCGTAGAGCCTGCCTGTGCAAGAAACCTTCCAACTTTGGCCAATACGACTGAAACCTTCGTTTGCGCACGCGTCAGCCAGGTTCAAGGCACACTCATTACCAGCGTGGCACTCCCCGTGAAAGGTCCTGCGGCAGGAAAGCTGTCAGGTTTGCGAATAAGCGAAAACACGACCGTGTCCCTCCCTGAACTGTTGCTGATAGTGCCCCTGAACGAACCTCCTGTAGGGACGACTACATTGCTACGCAGCAAGGCGGTGGCCAGATTGGCATTGCTGGTGGCAAGGGCACTTGAGTTGAACGAGGAGGCAGTTCCCCTGAACGTGACGTTTATGGGGGAGTAAATACCCGGGTCAGGACAGGTATAGTTGAGCGTGACCGTTCGTGTGTTGGGCGAGCCCAGTGGCGTTTCCCCGATCACAACCGGGTCCACGGAGCCAAAATCGACATCTATGGGATTGTTATTGTTAATCGTGCAGGTGGACGGACTCAAGTTGAGTGAGTTGCGGGCAAACACATTGACAAATGTATTATATCCCCTGACAAACGTTGAGGATAAATACATAGCCATGTCCAACTCAACTATTGCAATTTTATCCCCTGATCTAATATTGACGTATTGCCCCGGCGCACTTGAAATATTCAAATATGGCCGACCCGACACACTCACATAAGATTCAAGTCTCTGTACCGCGAGGAGAATACCAAGCCTTATCGGTATTGGATAATTGACGCCCTCGACATTTAACCCTCCCCCGTAACTACTGTATCTGGGTTCAAGCCTGACCGCATTGAGAGCGGTCCTTGTGTATTGAATGGGGGTCAAGGGAGGGAAAATCGACATTCCATGCCTGCAATCCATCGTGTAACCATCCAACAAGATTTTCCCGGTGCCCATGTTCGCACTGACATCAACATACACATTAAACCCGTGTATTGACGCATCCACCCAATTACCGCCATTTACCCGACACTCCGGATCGCGTGCATTGGCGGCGTGAACCAGCATCAACAACATCAGCCCAGTCAGATATCTCATACAGTCCTCTTTAATATAAACAACACTGTAAAAAACGGCATGAACGATCGATTGGCAAGAAACGGCGCAACGGGCAACATCATCATTGCCAGCAACAACAGCGGCACACCTAACTGTCCCCGACCCAAGCCGGCCAGGTTCAAGGCACACTCAATACCAGCGTGGCACTCCCCGTGAAAGGCCCTGCGGCAGGGAAGCTGCCGGGTTTGCGAAATAGCGTAAACAACACCGTGTCGCTACCTGAACTGTTCGTTATGCGAGTCCTGAAAGAACCTCCCGGAGGGACTAATGCGCTGAGACGATGCATGCCTGTGGCAAGATTAGGGTTAGTTGTGGCAAGGGCACTTGAGTTAAACGAAGAGGCCGCCCCCACCAGCTTGATATCTATGGGTGAGTCAATACCCCTTTCAGGGCATGAATAATTCAAAGTGACACCTTGCCTGTAGGGTGTGCCGGCAGGTATATCCCCCCCGATTGCAACAGGATCCACCGAACCAAAGTCCACATTAATTGGGTTGTTGTTATTAATCGTACAGGTTGAGGGATTTAAATTGATTGCAAACCTCGAATACACATGAACTTGCGCAAAGACCTCCTTGATTTTCACTGCCCCTCTAAAGACCTTTACCCACAGACGAAACGTCAACACCTTGGCTCCCGCAGGTATTTCAATATAACCATTAGGCGGCGAATCAACCGTTAAATAAGGGTTCCCTCTACTAACCACCAATGTATTCCCCAGTAGCTGGTCCCCTATAAGAATACTGCGCACAGGTGATGTGTAATAACTACCATCCAATTTTAAGCCAGTTTTGAAATGAGCATATCGCGATTCCAATGCAACAGGATCGTAAGCAGTCCATATTTCCACCCTCTCATCGCCTAGCTGCCTGCAGGCAACACCTAAAGTCGTCACAAGTCTCCCGCCTTCCACAGCAACAGTACCACCGAAGAAGATAGCGTCAGCTCTAAGATCATTAACTTCAACATTCGTCCAGGCGGAACCACCCGCTTGACAATCTACAGCGCTGGCGACATTGACCAGCATCAACAACAACACGCCAATTAGATATCTCATCTATATCTTCACTATAAAATAGCCCTGCAAAAGGGTGACCCTTTCAAGGGTAATCCAACATGAACACAGAAGTGGCCGCAAAGTTACCGGCCGTTATTGATCGATTTACAATGGCCTGTGGCTCAGCCTTAATAAATGGGCGGCCGCGAAAACTGAGTGCAACACCTGACCTTTCCGGTACGGTGCTGCCCCTATGTCCTATTCCGAACTCAGCGTTGAAGAGCGCGCGATCATTCAGCTCAGTCAAGCTCAAGGCTTCACCCTG
>NZ_JCBCUZ010000070.1:0-1976 GCF_059862735.1 Pseudomonas sp. MF06569
CCCTCAGGAGCCAGCTCGCCATGATGCGACCCGATGCCAAAGTCGAAAAAGTGTATCTGTACCCCAAGCCGGTGGACTTCCGAAAATCCATCGACGGCTTGGCTGCGCTGGTCGAGCTGGATATTAAAGTCGCAGTATTCGACCCTGTGCTTTTCGTTTTCCTCAACAAGCCCCGCAACCGAGTGAAGATATTGTATTGGGAGCGCAACGGCTTCTGCCTTTGGCTCAAGCGCCTCGAGTCCGAACGATTCAAAACATCGCCGGACTCCACCGACGAGGCGATCGTTCTGACCGTCCAGGAACTCAACTGGATGCTCGATGGCTTTGACCTCTGGCGTAACCGCCCTCACCAAGTTTTGACACCGCGATTCGTAGCCTGATTCGGTATAATCCGGGCCATGAATTCCATGCCCGAAAACCTTCCCGATGATCCCGTGCTGCTCAAGCAAATGCTTGGGCAGATGCTCGACGAGCGTCAGTTGGACAAGGGAAAGATTGTTCGGCTCGAAGAGCAGAATGCCCTCCTGCTTCAGCGTCTGTTCGGACGTAAGTCCGAGCAAACAGCTGATGCGGCAACGCCGCAACTGGCCCTCTTCAATGAAGTAGAAAGCGTCGTCGAGCCTGTGGACGAAGCCTCATCTGAAGAAGTCGTTGCCCCGATCAAGCGCCGCGGCAAACGCAAGCCACTGCCCGCCGACCTGCCGCGCATCGAGATTATCCACGAACTTCCCGAACATGAACTGACGTGCGTCTGCGGCTGCCGCAAACACACTATTGGCGAAGAAGTCAGCGAGCAGCTTGAAATCGTGCCGATGCAGATCCGTGTGATCAGACACGTTCGCAAAGTTTACGGTTGCCGCGACTGCGAGATGGCGCCGGTCACTGCTGACAAGCCGGCTCAACTGATTGAAAAAAGCATGGCCAGCCCAAGTGTTCTGGCGATGCTGCTGACCACCAAGTACGTCGATGGACTACCGCTTCACCGTTTCGAAAAAGTCTTGGGCCGCCATGGTGTCGATATCCCGCGCCAGACGTTGGCACGCTGGGTTATCCAGTGCGGTGAACACTTTCAGCCGCTGCTGAATTTAATGCGCGATAGCCTGTTGGGCAGCCGTGTTGTCCACTGCGATGAAACACGGGTACAGGTGTTGAAAGAGCCTGACCGAGATCCAAGCAGCCAGTCCTGGATGTGGGTGCAAACCGGCGGCCCGCCAGATAAACCAGTGATCCTTTTTGACTACTCCACCAGCCGCGCGCAGGAGGTGCCGACACGCCTGCTCGATGGTTATCGTGGCTATGTGATGACCGATGATTACGCCGGTTATAACGCGTTGGGCGCGCAGGCCGGAGTCGAACGTTTGGGCTGCTGGGCGCACGCAAGGCGCAAGTTTGTTGAAGCCCAAAAAGTACAGCCGAAAGGCAAGACGGGACGTGCTGACATCGCGCTGAACCTGATCAACAAACTCTATGGTGTAGAGCGTGATCTGAAGGATGCGTGCGACGACGATCGTAAAACTGGCCGTCATGATCGGAGTCTGCCAGTGCTGGCTCAGTTAAAAAGCTGGATGGAAAAGACGCAGCCACAAGTTACGTCTCAGAACGCCTTGGGCAAGGCCATCGGCTATCTGGCGAGTAACTGGAACAAACTGGAACGGTACGCCGAGGAAGGCTATTTGCCGATCGACAACAACCCCGCCGAGCGTGCGATCAGGCCCTTCGTCATCGGAAGAAAGAACTGGTTGTTTAGCGACACACCCAAAGGCGCGACGGCCAGTGCTCAACTTTACAGCTTGGTCGAGACTGCCAAAGCCAACGGCCAAGAGCCCTATGCGTGGCTGCGCCACGCATTAGAACGGCTGCCACTGGCGACCTCGGTTGAAGATTACGAAGCGCTGTTGCCGTGGAACTGCTCGCTGGTGTCGCCTAACTAGGCGCGTTACCCATCTTTAAGTTGGTGGGGTTTATGGAGCGCTTAC
>NZ_JCBCUZ010000071.1:0-1889 GCF_059862735.1 Pseudomonas sp. MF06569
GCACGAGGTCGGCAGCCTCGCGTTTGAATTCAGCGGAAAAGGTACGGCGTTGTTTGGTCATCTGACACCTCGATCTGGCGAGTATTCTCGCCTAAAAGGGTGTCCGGTTTCATTAGACCACTACAAAGAGCTATCGCGGCAGTGAACGGTTCACCATGCTCAGGCTCAAGGTCACCATCGGTACCAATACGGGTTAGCAAAGTGTTAACCCTATAAGCCCCTTGAGTCGAAGAGCTCAGAAGGTCAGCAAATGATGTTTCCATAAATCCTATTACTCCCTGAAACAAGATCCAGTGGTCAGCTAATTTTTCGTATTCACCAGCCAGTATCGCCTTCGAGTCGGTATAGTTTTGGCTCTTTTTTTGAGGAAGTATGTTCGTCTATTACAACATCTTCTCGTCTAATTATTGGCGTATTGATCAGGGAGGAGAATATGCTAAAGACTCCTTTTCCTGGTTTGTTTTTTTTTGCCTTTAGTTTTCCGCTACGAAGAAACTCAGCTGTTTTTTTACGCTGAGCATTTGAGCGCTCTTTTTCTAGGGCACGTCGCTTCTCCGCTTTCGCGAGATCTCTTTCTCGCTCTTGATTTCGATTCTTTGCGCCAGTACTCCGTGATTTCTTGCTCATAATATTTTCAAAGCGCCTCCATGAACTTCTTTTTTCAAGTGTCTCGGTCTTTAGCAAGACCCCAACTGTCAAGCAAGCACCGATCTCGCAGACGGGATAGCGCGAGACTACATCGCGCCGTCAATGCCTTTCAAGAAATTCCCGAGCACCAGTATGCGCAGAAGGCGGCGCTTAGTCTTTACTGGCCGGCAACTCCGGGCGGAAAGTGATCGGCTTAAATGTACGCTTCTGGCCGGAAGCAGCCCTTCGTGACGAGCAGCTATCGACCATGAGCAGTCCTTTGAAAAAGTTTACAAAACTAAGGGCGATTCAGTGACCATCAAATTGCAGGCATAAAAAACCCCGTAGACCTTGATCTACGGGGCTTTCGAATGTGGAAGCCGAAGCCGGAACCGAACCGGCGTTGGCGGATTTGCAATCCACTACTTTTTGCTTAAACATCTGAAGCTTACGGTGGATTCGATTCCGCAATAACTTCATATTTTGGCAACTGAACGTCAAGCAAATGAAGGGTATCGTTTTGAGGTGCGGAACTGATTTTTACCTCCTCCCACGGCATCCTGCCCATCGCAAAACACTCACTCACCACTATCACCGGCTAGAATTTTCCTCACAGAGGATCACATATGATGAACTCAGACATAATTCCAACCCGCCCTTACAAACTCAATGAAAATCAGCTTGTCCTTGAAGCTGCCATCATGGAGCTGACACCATGGTTTGAGCTGCAAGGCTCATCTGAGGTAGGAGGAAATATTCGTAGGTCGCTAGACGTAATTACCCAGAATGATGAGTTCATCAACGCATCACTAAAAACGCTCATACCACCTGAATGAAAAAGCATAACTGATGCAGAGATGCATTTACCTAGAGTAAATCACTAGAAAATAGTTTTTGTGAAACTTTATGATGGGACTGGAGAAATACTCGTTATATATTGCGATCACTAAGATTCTAAAGTACATCGCGGCCTTCGTTTGTGTCTCTGTTTGTGTGGCCTGTAGCCAGCCCATAGGTAAGGGTAAAGCTGTACGGTTGGGGTTTATGCTGGGTGTGTCCCGGTTTCGCAGGTCAAGATTATTTGCTAGCCGAATTGACTAAAACCTGATACTCAGGTATTTAGCATTCGACTTATACTGGGCGGCCGCGAAAACTGAGTGCAACACCTGACCTTTCCGGTACGGTGCTGCCCCTATGTCCTATTCCGAACTCAGCGTTGAAGAGCGCGCGATCATTCAGCTCAGTCAAGCTCAAGGCTTCAC
>NZ_JCBCUZ010000072.1:0-1835 GCF_059862735.1 Pseudomonas sp. MF06569
AATCGGCATAGGGGACGGCCATCTGGCCGCGCCCCTGCCACACCACCCGGCATGCGGGTCCGCACCGGGCGGTTCGAGAAGTTGAGGTCAGCAGAGTCGAGGTAGACCCAACCGGTCGGACCACGCCACCGTAAGCACTCCATGGATCAGACCGACACTGTTGTGCCAGAACCTGTGGCTGTTGCTGGCTATCGCCGCTGCCAAGTCAGGTCCTGCTCCAAGTTTGCGTAGCTCACGGTACGTCCTCCTTCCGGTTCTCCATTGTTTGAGCTGGATAGCCCTGAGTCGTCGGCGGATCCATTCATCGAACCGGTGCCAGAGGCGAGGCGTTTGCGATAAACCGAAGTACGCTTTCCAACCCAGCAGGTACAGTCTCAGACCTTCCACCACCTGCGACATGCTTCGTCCTCCATTACGAGAAGTCAGCTGACGGATGCGGCTTTTGAACGCCTGTAGCGCTTTGCTTGCCACCCAGCGTTTGACCTCGCCTTGAGCAGACAGCCAAAAGCCGTAGCCCAGAAACTTGCGGCCAAACGCACTGGCAATCGCACTCTTGCTCTCGTTCACTTGCAGTCTAAGTCGATCATAAAGGCGACGGAGCACTGCCATTACCCGTTGACCGGCCTTCAGGCTGCGTACGTAAACGTTCGCATCGTCCGCGTACCTGACGAAGCAATGGCCTCGTCGCTCCAGCTCCTTGTCCACCTCGTCCAGCAATACATTGGCCAGTAATGGTGAGAGTGGGCCGCCTTGCGGCGTCCCTCGTTTACTGGCTACCACTATGCCGTCGATCAACGTCCCGCTGTTCAGGTAGGCCCGGACCAGACGCAGAACGCCTCGGTCGGTTACCCTTCTGCTCAGTCGAGCGATCAACAGGTCATGATCAACTCGATCAAAGAACTGCTCCAGATCAACGTCCACCACAGTGTCCCGCCCCGAATCAATATATTGCTGCGCTGCCAATACCGCTTGATGAGCGCTGCGACCGGGACGAAAACCATAGCTATGATCACTGAATACCGGGTCCAACAGAGGCTGCAAAACTTGTAATAGCGCCTGTTGAATCAATCTGTCCGTCACCGTTGGGATGCCCAGCTTGCGCTCGCCTCCGTCGGGTTTGGGAATCAGAACTCTACGCACCGGACTTGGCCGGTACGTTCCCGCCAGCAACTGCGCCCGTATCACGGGCCAGGCCGTTAACAGATGCTCGACCGTCTCATCGATCCCAAGACCGTCGACGCCCGCAGCACCTTTATTTGACCGGACTCGTTTGAGCGCTAATTGCAGGTTTTCTCTGGTCAGGGCTTCTTGCAGAAGTCCTGACCCCATGTGGTTCGGGTCATGACGCGGACCGCCGGCTTCATCGCTGGACGCTTCGCGTCGGGTTTCACCCGTCGCAGCTCCGTCCCGCCCCGGTTTCCCGGGCATCTGATGCAAGGCCTGCTGTATCGCCATGGTGAACCTCACTCCTTCTCGTTTGGCCCTTCACTGCAACGCAGCTACTACGGCCTCTGCTGACTTCTCGCTCCGGCTTGCGCCGTCGCCCTTTCAGGCATGAGGCGAGATCTCCCCAGGTAAGAACGCCATCCTTCACCGCACAACCGCCGCATTTACATCCCCGGTGCTTTGGCCACAAGAGCTTCGCAGTCACTTGCCTGCTCGCCCTGACCAGAGATGCCTCAGATGCGGTTTGTGTACCTCGGCTCGCGGTTTATGCTCCACGCTTCCTTCCCACACTTGGTCACCCTCATGCAGTTGCGCTTCGCTTCATTCGCTGTGGCCAGCTCAAGAGAGGACTTTCACCTCTAGGATGGCGCCCATGCTGGGCGCACAAG
>NZ_JCBCUZ010000073.1:0-1829 GCF_059862735.1 Pseudomonas sp. MF06569
GGGTGAAGCCTTGAGCTTGACTGAGCTGAATGATCGCGCGCTCTTCAACGCTGAGTTCGGAATAGGACATAGGGGCAGCACCGTACCGGAAAGGTCAGGTGTTGCACTCAGTTTTCGCGGCCGCCCAGTGTTTCAAAGCTCCAGATTTTAAAATCATAAAAACAGCATTAAATAAACCTATTATATTTGACGGACGGAATCTTTTCGAACATACACGAATTTCAAAGAAAGGAATTACTTATATTTCGATAGGACGCCAAGATTTGCACTAAGAAACATCATTACTTGCACCATACTGTGCATAAGCGTGCGACTCTCATAGAAAACAGTAAGAAATATTACGCCCTACAATATTGATTACGCTTTTAGCTTAACCCAAGAAAACAAACATTAATTATACGTACAGGAATTTTATGAGAGTTGCAATTGTGCACGAGACCGATGGGCAGAAATATTTTGCCGCGATAGATCAATTAAAAACAACAAATGATATAACATCGCTAACATATATTCAAGGCCGATGCCTGAGAAACCTAGGCCGCGACATCTTAAAACAAGATGTAAAGCCTTCAACAGCTTTAAAAAAATTTATTACCGCCTGGAAATATAGAGTCCAATTCCCATTCACCAAATATGATATAACTATAATTGCTTTCGGACCTTATGACTTCCGGTTTATATATTACGCACTATTTTCTCGTGCGAAACGAATTATAACTCATACATCTTGGCCTGAGTGGAATGAAAACCCACCAGTTCAATATGGACATCTAACATGCGTATTCGAATTTTTATGGCGACTTGTATTTCGAATTAAAAATATAGAGTGCGTTGCAGTAACTGAGCCTGCGAAAATATCCTTTAACCAAAAGCACCCACTTATTAAAACATTAGTAATTCCTCATGCGGTAGGTCAACAACTCACATCTGCAAACAGATCTAAAAAACGGAAAACATTTGTTTTGTCGGAGAACTATCCGAAGCAAAAGGGATTCACACCCTGATAGAAGTTGCTAAAGCAACGACACATAACATAACAGTAATTGGCACTGGCCCTCTAAGCAATCTAATAAAGCATGCCAGCACCACCAATAGAAACATTAAATTCTTGGGCCCGATTTTTGACAGACCAAAACTTGCCGAAATAGTTTCATCTCACAAATATCTGATAGTACCAAGTCAAAAAAACAAATATTGGCAAGAGCTATTTGGCATTGTGATCATTGAGGCAATGGCTGCAGGTACAATTCCAATTTGCTCAAATCATGCTGGTCCTCGTGGAATACTAGGGAGTCAGTGGCCCAATCTATTGATCGACGACGAGTCCAACCCAAACGCTTTTTTAACCGTTATCGAAACTATTGATTCTGACGAGCAGATCGCAGAAGCTTTGTCGAAAGCTCTGATGAATGAGTCAAAAAAATACAGTACCGCTGAAATATCAGAAGCTTGGCATAAGTTAATAGAGGGAAAGTAAATGAGCATCATGATAAATACTAGGTGCTTACTCCAGCCTAAGACAGGTGTACAACGCTATCTATCAGAGATTTTGCCGTATATACACAGTGCAAATTCTGAAACCATCGAAATATTTCCAAGTGACTTCTTCGGAAAGTCTCACCTCGGTCATGTATGGGAGCAGACAATACTCCCTTTTAAAACCAAAAATTCTTTATTATTCAGTCCATCACATACAGGCCCGCTAGTGTCGTGAGCGGTTAGTTTATTTTCTAACGTACAACGATATACTGTGCACCCCTCGCCCCGAGATGGTTCCAGGCATGCCTCGTCCAATTGCTCCCTTTGCACTGCAGCCCGCCGACGTTCTT
>NZ_JCBCUZ010000074.1:0-1580 GCF_059862735.1 Pseudomonas sp. MF06569
GGTGAAGCCTTGAGCTTGACTGAGCTGAATGATCGCGCGCTCTTCAACGCTGAGTTCGGAATAGGACATAGGGGCAGCACCGTACCGGAAAGGTCAGGTGTTGCACTCAGTTTTCGCGGCCGCCCTGTCTATCCGGGTTGGCCGTAAAACACAGCCTTCCCAAAAAAGAAATAAAGCGGGAGCAAACTCAATGGCGTCTTCCCATTCGAGAGACGAACATTATCAAGCCTATCAATTCGAAGACCCCGAACTTGACGCCACCATCAACAGTACTGCAACACTCAACATAGATATTTTACTCTATGGTGAAACCGGCACCGGCAAGGACACGCTGGCAGAGCGGCTACATTCTTTATCCGGACGTCGAGGTCATTACATTGCAATAAACTGCGCGGCCATCCCCGAGAGCCTGGCTGAGAGCCAGTTGTTCGGCGTCACCCACGGCGCATTTACCGGTGCCATGCAATCACGGGCGGGCTTTATTGAAGCCTCCGATATGGGCACGCTGTATCTCGATGAGATAGACAGTATGCCGCTTATCCTGCAGGCCAAATTATTGCGTGTACTGGAGACGCGTGGAGTCGAACGGCTAGGATCGACAAGGTCCATACCCGTGGACATGCGCGTCATTGCCTCGGCTCAATCTTCTTTATCAGAAATGGTGGAACAAGGTCGTTTCAGACGAGACCTGTATTACCGTCTTAATGTAGTAAGCCTGCATTTACCGCCTTTACGCGAGCGACGCGAACACATTATTCCCTTGTTCCTTAACTTGATTCAGCGCGAAGCTAATTACTTCAACTCATCTATACCAGTGCCCAGCACTTCACTGCTTCAACGTGTTATTTGCCATGACTGGCCTGGTAATGTCCGGGAATTGAGATCCGTTGCCAAGCGGCTGGTACTGGGTTTACCCCCACTTTTGACATGTTCAGGGGTCAATAACAATGACGAAAAAAGCTTGAAACTTCGTTTGCAGCAAATCGAAAAACTAATCATTCAAGATTCCCTGCGACGTCACCTATATAGCTTGGATGCTGTGGTACTTGAGTTAGGCGTTGCGAAACGTACGCTTTACCATCGAATGAAACAACTGGAAATATCCTGACGTCAACAAACTGGAACTGAGCGACTTAATAACGTCACTCAAACAACGAACCAGCCTCCCGGTTCAATATTAATATCGGTCTCCAGAGGAATACATATGCTACCTCTACTCCCCCTATTGGCACCCATCCTATTACCGGTCGTCAACAAGGTTATTGATACGCTCGGCGGCCTTGCGAAAGACACGTTAAACACCGCGGTAACAACTGCGACCTCTCCTCTCAACAGCACCACCCCTACAAACAAGATCATGTTTTAACACTCCCATAAAATAACCAACCACAGGAATATCACCATGTTAATTCCACTCCTCTCAGCATTATTCAGTGGCGGTAGCGGCCGTAGCGTGTAGTGGTCTAATGAAACCGGACACCCTTTTAGGCGAGAATACTCGCCAGATCGAGGTGTCAGATGACCAAACAACGCCGTACCTTTTCCGCTGAATTCAAACGCGAGGCTGCCGACCTCGTGCT
>NZ_JCBCUZ010000076.1:0-1449 GCF_059862735.1 Pseudomonas sp. MF06569
ACGAAGTGGTTGATGCCATGCTTCCAAGAAAAGCTTCTAAGCTTCAGGTAACCAGGAACCGTACCCCAAACCGACACAGGTGGTTGGGTAGAGAATACCAAGGCGCTTGAGAGAACTCGGGTGAAGGAACTAGGCAAAATGGCACCGTAACTTCGGGAGAAGGTGCGCCGGTGAGGGTGAAGCATTTACTGCGTAAGCCCATGCCGGTCGAAGATACCAGGCCGCTGCGACTGTTTATTAAAAACACAGCACTCTGCAAACACGAAAGTGGACGTATAGGGTGTGACGCCTGCCCGGTGCCGGAAGGTTAATTGATGGGGTTAGCTAACGCGAAGCTCTTGATCGAAGCCCCGGTAAACGGCGGCCGTAACTATAACGGTCCTAAGGTAGCGAAATTCCTTGTCGGGTAAGTTCCGACCTGCACGAATGGCGTAACGATGGCGGCGCTGTCTCCACCCGAGACTCAGTGAAATTGAAATCGCTGTGAAGATGCAGTGTATCCGCGGCTAGACGGAAAGACCCCGTGAACCTTTACTATAGCTTTGCACTGGACTTTGAATTTGCTTGTGTAGGATAGGTGGGAGGCTTTGAAGTGTGGACGCCAGTCTGCATGGAGCCAACCTTGAAATACCACCCTGGCAACTTTGAGGTTCTAACTCAGGTCCGTTATCCGGATCGAGGACAGTGTATGGTGGGTAGTTTGACTGGGGCGGTCTCCTCCTAAAGAGTAACGGAGGAGTACGAAGGTGCGCTCAGACCGGTCGGAAATCGGTCGTAGAGTATAAAGGCAAAAGCGCGCTTGACTGCGAGACAGACACGTCGAGCAGGTACGAAAGTAGGTCTTAGTGATCCGGTGGTTCTGTATGGAAGGGCCATCGCTCAACGGATAAAAGGTACTCCGGGGATAACAGGCTGATACCGCCCAAGAGTTCATATCGACGGCGGTGTTTGGCACCTCGATGTCGGCTCATCACATCCTGGGGCTGAAGCCGGTCCCAAGGGTATGGCTGTTCGCCATTTAAAGTGGTACGCGAGCTGGGTTTAGAACGTCGTGAGACAGTTCGGTCCCTATCTGCCGTGGACGTTTGAGATTTGAGAGGGGCTGCTCCTAGTACGAGAGGACCGGAGTGGACGAACCTCTGGTGTTCCGGTTGTCACGCCAGTGGCATTGCCGGGTAGCTATGTTCGGGAAAGATAACCGCTGAAAGCATCTAAGCGGGAAACTTGCCTCAAGATGAGATCTCACTGGAACCTTGAGTTCCCTAAAGGGCCGTCGAAGACTACGACGTTGATAGGTTGGGTGTGTAAGCGCTGTGAGGCGTTGAGCTAACCAATACTAATTGCCCGTGAGGCTTGACCATATAACACCCAAGCAATTTGCGTCGAAGAGACCAGATTGCGGTGTGTGAAGACGATACAAACCGAAAGTTTGCGACTCACAAAACACCA
>NZ_JCBCUZ010000077.1:0-1327 GCF_059862735.1 Pseudomonas sp. MF06569
TGGATTAGCCCCTACAAAACCGGACACCAACTCCCCGTTAAATTGATGCCACTGCCAAGCGCCTGAACTCCCTCGGTGAGCGATAGTTCAAAGCGCTGTGCGGATGCTGCTCGTTGTAATGCTCAAAGGCAATTGCCAGGTTACGCAGCGCCGTTTCTCGATCCGGCTTGGGCATGTGCGCCACATAATCCCGCTTGATCGTCTTCACGAAGCTCTCGGCCATGCCGTTGCTCTGCGGGCTGCGCACAGGTGTGGTCACCGGTTGCAAACCGATCTGCCGAGCAAACAGGCGTGTCTGTTCGGCGGTGTACGCCGAGCCGTTATCGCTTAGCCATTGCACCGGCGTGGCGGGCAGTTGATCGCCAAAGCGCTTCTCCACGCTTTCCAGCATCAAGTCGCGGATATCATCGCCGCTGTACCCCGTTGGACTTGCAACCCAGCCGATGGCCTCACGATCACAGCAGTCCAGGGCGAAGGTCACGCTCAGTTTGGCACCGTCCTCGCAGCGGAACTCAAAACCATCCGAGCACCAACGCGTATCACTGGTTTTCACCGCAATACGACCTTCGTGCCGCCGCGGCACGCCGGGTTGTTTGAGTCGACGCTCCAGCAGCAAGTTGTGATCACGCATGACCCGGTAAACCCGCTTCACATTGATTGCCGGTAGCGACTGGGTTTCACGGGCTCGACGCAGCAATCCCCAGACCCGACGGTAGCCATAGCTGGGCAGCTCGCTGACCTGTTGCTGGATCTCAACCACCAACTCAGCGTCGTCCACAGGTCTGCTTCGCCGTACTTTGGGCGATACCGATTGTTTGATTCGAACCGTTAATTGCGAGCGCGCCACACCGAGACATTTGCTGACCAGCTTCACTGGTCGTCCCCCGGCAACAAGGGTGAGTGCGCAATCCATTTTCGCGACCGGGCGATCTCCACGGCCTCTTTGAGGATTTCTGCTTCCATCGTTTTCTTGCCCAGCATCCGTTGCAGTTCACGGATCTGCTTGAGCGCATCGCTCAGCTCGGAGGCCGGCACCACGGCTTCGCCAGCACTGACCGCCGACAGGCTGCCGTCCTGGTACAGCTTGCGCCACAGGAACAGCTGGTTGGCATTGATGCCGTTGCGCCGAGCCACCACCGAAACGCTTTGTCCGGGCTCAAGGCTCTCGCGAACCATGGCCAGTTTTTGCTCCGGGCTCCATCGGCGCCGCCGCTCCTGGCCCAAAAGCTCCCCACTCTTATCGTTGCTATTAGTCATAAACATAACCGTTTGCCTATCCCTTATCGTAAGGGGGAAACGGTGTCCTGTCTTTCATGGGGCTCGTTCA
>NZ_JCBCUZ010000078.1:0-1179 GCF_059862735.1 Pseudomonas sp. MF06569
AGAGGGTGTAGACAAAATCAAGTAGTAAGTCGACGAGCGAGCATGCGAGCCTCAGCCAGCCATACCCAAGCCTCACTCACATCCAGTAACCGATCGTGGTGCATGATCAGCCGCCTGGCTCGCTCATTCCAGGCATGAGTCCGTTCCACCACCCAGCGCTTGGGCATGACCACAAAGCCGCTCGCAACCGGCGCTGCCGTGAACAAATCGCCTTGCTCTGAATGCCATTTCCCGGTGCGGCGATTGTTCGCTCCTCGTATGACCTGGATCTCGAGCGAATGAGTGTGCTGCATACGCTGGGCCCACTTTCCAGCGTAGGCACTGTCGACGAACAGGGTATTTAATGACGGGTACTTGTCCATCGAGGAGGTCACGGCGTCGTCTGCCGCATCTCGATCCTGCACACTGGCTGCGCTGATGCTCACGGCCAAAAGAAGGCCCAAGGTATCTACGATAAGGCTTCGCTTACGTCCTTTTACCTTTTTGCCTGCGTCGTAACCGCTTTCACCGCCTTGGGGAGAGCTGCGCGTTGATTGGGAATCCAGAACAGCGGCTGACGGCCGCTCATCACGATCCACCCGCTCTCGCCATTGGGCACGGAGCCGGTCGTGCATTTGCTCAAACTTGCCCTGAGCGCTCCAGCGCCGAAAGGTTTTATAGACATTGTCCCAATGGGGAAACTCGCGAGGCAGCATTCGCCAGGAGCACCCTGTGCGCACGACATAACAGCAGGCTTCCAAAAGAGTGCGCCGGGAGTGGCGAGGCGGTACGCCTCGACCTCCCGAGACTTCAAATAAATCAGCGACCAACGTCCATTCTGCATCAGTCAGGCAACTGGGGTAGCGTTGCTCCGGCAACTGACGCCGGTGTGCCTCGGTATAGCCATAAGACTTACGAGGCTCGGGAGGCTGGAAGCTACCTTTGGCACGTTCCTTTACTCGAACGATCCCGGCCAGTCTCAGCGCTTTTGCAAAGGTGTCGGGATGCGCGGTGATGCCCGTTTCTGCATGGAATGCTTGCGCCAGTTCGGCTTGACTGGAATAAGGCTGCGTATGAGCGAGCCTGGCCAGCAGAGGATAATGGTGCGCAGCGATTACCGGTGGGCGTCCAGTTTTAGGCATGGCTCAATGCTGCATAGAAAGGAGGCAAGAAGTTTACTTTATTTTGTCTACACCCTCT
>NZ_JCBCUZ010000079.1:0-1113 GCF_059862735.1 Pseudomonas sp. MF06569
GGCGGTTGCAGGAGCTGAGTGCAACACGGTTATTGAATTGAAGCCGGAGCATCATGCCGCATAGCCAAGGCTTCCTGCATCACCTCTCCCATGACTTCGATCGGGCATTTGAAATCGAAGCGCTTACGGGGGCGCATATTCAGTTGCAGGGCGATGGCATTCAGTTGCTCCTGGCTGTGTACCGACAAGTCAGTCCCCTTGGGCAGGTACTGGCGGATCAGGCCGTTGATGTTTTCGTTACTGCCGCGCTGCCATGGGCTGTGCGGATCACAAAAATAAATAGCGACCCCGGTCTGCTGGGTGATTTCAGCATGCCGCGCCATCTCCCGGCCTTGGTCGTAGGTCATGCTCTTGCGCATCGCCAGCGGCATGCCGTTGAGCGCTGCACTGAAGCCCTCCATCGCCGAGGTCGCCGTTGCGTCGTTCATCTTCACCAGCATCAGGTAGCCACTGGTGCGCTCCACCAACGTGCCTACCGACGAGGCGTTGGCCTTACCCTTGATCAGGTCGCCCTCCCAATGCCCCGGCATCAGCCGGTCTTCGATCTCTGGCGGGCGCACGTGAATGCTGACCATCTCCGGAATCTGGCCGCGCCGATCCACGCCGCCAGAGCGCGGTCTGCGCGTCGCCTTGCTTTGGCGCAGGCAGATGATCAGCTCCTTGCGCAGCTCGCCGACCGGCAAGGCATAGATCGCGTTGTAGATCGTCTCTCGACAGACGTAGGCATCTCTGAGGCTGGGAATGTTCATGCCGCGCAGCTTGCCGGCAATCTGTTCAGGAGACAAACGCTCACGCAACATATGGGTCACCAACTCGAAGCGCTCACTGCCCGGCAGAAGCTTGCGCTTAGGGCGACAAACCTGGCGCCGAATGCTCATCTGTCGCTGGGCGCAGCGGGCCGAGTAAGCACCACTACTGCCTCGATTGCGCTTCAGCTCTCGACTGATGGTCGAGGGCGACCTGTCAATCAGGCGAGCAATGCCGCGCAGGGTGAAGCCTTGAGCTTGACTGAGCTGAATGATCGCGCGCTCTTCAACGCTGAGTTCGGAATAGGACATAGGGGCAGCACCGTACCGGAAAGGTCAGGTGTTGCACTCAGTTTTCGCGGCCGCC